>NZ_JAITJM010000001.1:0-31744 GCF_031278955.1 Candidatus Endomicrobiellum cubanum
GGAAATGCTAAAAGAAGCAATGAGACAGATAAGAGACAATAAGTACTACCAGAAGTATAAAAACAAGAATCCAATACTTTTAGGTATAGTGTTTAGTGAGAACAAAGAAATTGCTTGTAGATTTGAAAACATTTAATTTTGCATTAACAACTTGAATTAATCATCAATAAGTTGCTTTTATTGCTTATTTGAAATATAATAATTATAAATCTAAACTACTAAAGTCTCATTGTATATAAATTTTACAAAAAGGAATAAAAAATGGGTTTTT
Organism: Candidatus Endomicrobiellum cubanum; assembly: GCF_031278955.1. Taxonomy (NCBI): domain Bacteria; kingdom Pseudomonadati; phylum Elusimicrobiota; class Endomicrobiia; order Endomicrobiales; family Endomicrobiaceae; genus Candidatus Endomicrobiellum; species Candidatus Endomicrobiellum cubanum. The sequence goes on from NZ_JAITJM010000001.1 coordinate 272, forward strand.
GTGTAAATTGTTTATTTCAAGGAGATAATGTTGTTGATGATAAAGGGAATGGAAAAGTCTTTTGTATGGTAAAAAGAAGATGGTTGCCAGAAAATGAATCTTGCGAAAATTTTACAGAATATGCAGATTTAAGTAAAGAAATACGTAGTCAATATGCATTTGAAATTAGAGATATCAAAAATGCTCATGGCAAAATGGGATGGGCAATAAAGCAGAATTGGAGAGCAATGATAGTAGCCTTTATTGTAGCTTTTTTAGCTTTTATAGCTACAATTAAGTTTTTTGATGAGTATATTTTTTAATTCTGGGATTTTAATGAAAATATTAGTTATAGGTTCCGGTGGAAGAGAAAGTGCAATATGTTGGCAGTTTGCTAAAAATGCTAATGTAAAAAAAATATATTGTGCTCCAGGGAATGATGGCATTGCAAAAATAGCTGAAATTGTAAATATTTCTACTTGCGATTTTGAAAATTTGGTAGATTTTGTTAAAGTCAACAAAATAGATTTTACTTTTGTTGGCTCTGAATTACCTTTATCTTTAGGAATAGTAGATTATTTTAATTCTTGTGGTTTAAAAATAATAGGTCCTTCTAAAAATGCTTCAAAGTTAGAGTCAAGTAAAATATATTCAAAGCAATTTATGAGTAAGTATGGTATTCCAACTGCAAAGTATAATTCTTTTTCAGATTTAAATAATGCTTTAAATTATATAGATACTTTAGATGATAATAGGAAAATTGTAATAAAAGCAGATGGTCTTGCTGCGGGTAAAGGGGTACACGTATGCTCATGTAAAAAAGAAGCAAAAGATATTGTGCACAAAATAATGTTTGAAAAAATTTTAGGTAGTGCGGGAACTAATATACTTGTAGAAGAGTATATAGATGGGGAAGAACTTTCTTATTTAGTTTTTACAGATGGTATTTCTTATTCTTTAATGCCGGCTTCTCAAGATCATAAAAGAGTAAGTGATGGAGATAAAGGGCTAAATACTGGTGGTATGGGTGCGTATGCTCCAGCATCTCTTGATACTGAACAGCTTAATAAACAAGTACAAAATATAGTAAAAAAAGTTATTTATGGTGTTTGTCAAGAAAAATTAGAATATAAGGGTATTTTATACGTAGGCATAATTGTAAATGGTGGTTTGCCATATGTTTTAGAGTTTAATTGTCGTTTTGGCGATCCTGAAGCGCAAGCTGTGTTGCCCTTATTAGAAACTAATTTATCTGATATATGTATTGCGATTTTAAATCAAAAACTTTTAAACTTACAAATTAAATGGAAAAATAAGTTTTCAGTCTGTGTAGTGCTTGTTTCAGGGGGATATCCAGAAAGTTTTAAAACAGGCTTTGAAATAACAGGTTTAGAAAATATTTCTGGGAGAGACACAATAATATTTTATGCTGGAGTAAAATCTGTTAATGGAAGACTCGTCACATCTAGCGGTAGAGTTCTTGGAATTACTTCTATCTCTGAGACTATAAAAGATGCTATAAATAAAGTTTATTCTAATATAAATCTTGTTTACTTTGATAATATGCATTTTAGAAAGGACATTGCATGGAGAGCTTTAAATGAAAAAAGTTGATATTTCTATTCTTGTTGGGTCTAACTCTGACTTAAATTTAATACAAGAGACAATTACTATTTTAAAAGAGTTTGGATTATCGTATAGTTTAAATATTGCTTCAGCTCACAGAACAACAGACCATTTAAAGCAATGTATAGAAGGTGCAATTAGCGCAGGGGTTAAAGTTTTTGTAGCAGTAGCTGGTATGTCAGCCGCTTTACCGGGAGTTATAGCTTCACAAACTATTTTACCTGTAATAGGTGTTCCCGTGGATGGAAAAACTCTTTCTGGTTTAGATTCTTTATTTTCTATAGCTCAAATGCCCAAAGGTGTGCCTGTTGCAACAGTTGCGGTAGGTAAGGCAGGAGCAGTAAATGCTGCAATTTTAGCTGTGCAGATCTTAGCAATAAATAACGATAATTTAAAAGAAAAGTTAAAAAGATATAAAGTAAAAATTGCAAACATTGTTGTAAAAGAAGATTTAAAACTTCAAAAAGATGGAATAGACAAATATCTTAAAAGGTCAGCTAAAGAGAATGACAAAAATTATATTAAATGATAAACAATTTCAAGATAATGTGAACAAAATTGCAGAAAAAATTTTTGAAGATAATAAAAATATTGACGACCTTGCAATCGTGGGCATACAAAATAAGGGTGTGTTTTTAGCTAAAAGAATTATTTCTGGAATTGCAAAATTAGCGAATATTAAAGAATCTCAAATTCCTTTTGGAACTTTAGATATAACACTTTATCGAGATGATCTTGACAATTTTGGTTCTCAGATGCATATAATAAAAGATACAGAAATTCCATTTGATATAAATCATAAAAATGTTGTGTTGATTGATGATGTCTTATATACAGGTAGAACTGTAAGAGCAGCTTTAGATGTATTAATGGATTTTGGCAGACCTAAATCTATAAGACTTGCTGTTTTAATAGATAGAGGTTTTAGAGAGTTGCCAATAGAACCAAATTATTTAGGTATAAAATATAAGAGTCAAAAATTTATAAAAGTGACTTGTAAGGAATCAGATGAAGTAGATGAAGTGACAGTAGAGCTGTAATATTTGAAAAGAAAGGGTTTCTCTAACCACTCTAAAACATATAAATTCTGTGTTTTTTTTGACAAAGTAAGGTAAAAACGTAGGTTTGTTGGATGATAAGCGCAAGTTTGTAACACATAGTGTTTACCGTAGCAGTACCCAAAAAAGTACAGTAAGAACATGTATTAAGGTTTTTTTAGAGAGACTCAACGTAAAATAGGGGAATGTTAATGTTTCTTAAGTGTAAAGATTTACTGGGTCTTGAACATCTAGATGAAAAAGATTTGCAAGCAATTTTAGATTCAGTAAAACCTTTTAAAAGTCTTTTTACAAGATCTGTAAAAAAAGCTCCAACATTAATAGGTAAGACTGTAGTGATTCTTTTCTATGAGCCGTCAACTCGTACTAGAACATCCTTTGAAATAGCTGCCAAAAGACTTTCTGCAGATGTGGTAAATATTCCTGTAAACATTTCTAGTGTAGTTAAAGGTGAAAGTCTTATAGATACAGGTAAAACTCTTGAAGCTATGAAAGCAGACTACATAATAGTTAGGCATTCTCTTGCGGGAGCGCCTAATATCTTAGCCAGAAACTTAAATGCTTCAATAATAAATGCCGGAGATGGTTTTCACGAGCATCCAACTCAAGGGTTGTTGGACTTATATACTATATACGAAAAAAAGAAAAAGTTAGAAGGTTTAAAAGTTTTACTTGTAGGAGATATTCTGCATTCTAGAGTTGCTAAATCGAATATATGGGCATTAACAAAAATGGGCGCGCAAGTTGCAGTTTCTGGACCACCTACATTGATACCCACAGGTATAGAGGACTTGGGTGTAAAAGTATACTACAATTTAGATGAGGCTGTAAAACAAGCAGACGTTGTAAACATCTTAAGAATACAGCTTGAACGTCAAAAGGAAAATCTTTTTCCATCTGTTCATGAATATGTAGAACTCTATCAGCTTACAAAAGAAAAACTAAAGTCTGCAAAAAGAGACGTTTTAATTATGCATCCAGGCCCAATGAACAGAGGCATAGAAATATCTTCTGATGTTGCAGATAGCTCTAATGCTGTTATTAATGAGCAAGTTACAAATGGTATAGCTGTTAGAATGGCAGTTTTATATCTTTTAAATCCAAAGAGGAAAAATGAGTCTTCAAATTAAAAATATTAGAATAGTAGACCCATCTTGTAATAAAGATTTGATTGGTGATATTTGCATTGAAAATGGCAAAATTGTTCCAAGTTTGTCTAAAAAAGCAGATAAAGTTATTGATGGTAATGGCAAGATTGCAGTTCCTGGTCTTATAGATGTTCATGCTCATTTAAGAGAGCCAGGTCAAGAAGATAAAGAAACAATTTATACAGGTACTAGTTCTGCAGCAAAAGGCGGAATAACAACAGTTTTTTGTATGCCTAATACTAAGCCCGTAATAGATAATACTCCTACCGTAGAGTTTATTCTTTTGAAAGCTCAAAAAGAAGGTTTAATAAATGTGTTCCCTATAGGTTGTGCTACAAAAGGTTCTTTGGGACAAGAACTTTCTGAAATAGGAGTTCTTAAAAAAGCAGGTATTGTAGCAGTTAGCGATGATGGTCTTCCTGTATCTAATTCTCAAATTATGCGTCGTACTTTAGAGTATACTAAAATGTTTAGTCTCCCAGTCATTTCTCACAGCGAAGACAAAGAGCTAAGTAAAAATGGTGTAATGAATGAAGGGAAAAACTCTACTATTTTAGGTCTTAGAGGTATACCAAAGCAAGCTGAAGAAATTATGGTAAGTCGTGATATAATGTTAGCAGAACTCACAGGTGGATATTTACATGTAGCTCATGTTTCTACAGCAGGCTCTGTTGAACTGGTCCGACAAGCAAAAAAGAAAGGTATACAAGTTACAGCAGAAACCTGCCCCCATTATTTTACTTTAACTGATGATATAGTAAAAGTATATGATGCAAATACTAAAATAAATCCTCCTCTTAGAGAACAAAAAGATGTAGAAGCTATAAAACAAGGACTTGCAGATGGTACAATAGATTGTATAGCTACAGACCACGCGCCTCATACTCAAGATGAAAAAAACCAAGAGTTTGACTTAGCACCTTTTGGAATTATAGGGTTTGAGACATTGCTCAGTCTTGTATTAAACGAACTTGTGGATAAAAATATTTTAAGTTTATCTGAAGCTATATCAAAGATGACTTCAAATCCTGCAAAGATTTTTAATTTGAAAAATAGAGGGTCACTTCAAAATGGAAGTATTGCAGATGTAACAATTATAGACCCGAATTATTCCTATGAATTTAAAAAAGAAAGTATAATTTCAAAAAGTAAAAATTCTCCATTTTTAGGCAGGCAGTTTAAAGGTGCTTCGGTTATGACTATAGTTGATGGTAATATTGTTTGGCAAAAATAAGATAAATTAGATGGGTTTTTATATAGATAGACCCAAATATTAGTTTAGCATCCTAATTTTATATATGAGGTGTGTGTGCGTAAAAGGTTTGATAAAACTTATAAAATAATTTCCAATAAAGAATTATGTACAGGTTATTTTGAATTAAAAGTTAAAGCCAATGATATTAAACATTGTTTTCCGGGTCAGTTTTTTATGATTGGAATACAAGGCGTTTTTTTACGTCGTCCGTTGAGTATATATGATTTTAAAAATGGTGTTTTAAGTTTTTTGTATAAAGTTGTAGGAAAAGGCACAGTTATTCTTTCAAAAATACAATCAGGCGAACTTCAATTTTTAGGCCCTCTTGGGAAGGGGTATGACTTAGATACGTATAGAGATTTAAACTATGTTATTGTCGCTGGAGGTACAGGTATAGCTTCAGTACATTTTCTTGCAGCTAAATTAACAAAAAAAGGAACTTTATATTATGGCGCACGTTCAAAAGAAGATTTGCTATGCCTTGATAAATTTAAAAAAATAGGTTGGAAAATCGTGGTTTCTACAGAAGATGGTACAAAAGGATATAAAGGTTATATTACTGATATATTAGAGGAAAAATTAGAAAATAACGATTTTTTGTTTGCTTGTGGCCCAATGCCTATGCTTAAAAAAGTCTTACATATTGCTAAAGAAAAGAGAATAAAGGGTTTTGTCTGTCTTGAAGAAAAAATGGCATGTGGTGTTGGCAATTGCCAAGGTTGTGCAGTAAGGGTAGATGGAGTTATAAAAATGACATGCAAAGATGGTCCTGTTTTTAAAGTAGAACAAGTGGAATTGTAGATGAAAAAATATTTTTCAAGAGACAATTTTACTTTATATAATGGTGACTGTATCGAAATACTAAAAGAAATTGCTGAAAACTCTGTAGATATGATATTTGCTGATCCTCCGTATTTTTTGTCAAAGGGAACTTTTACGTGTCACTCTGGGAAGCGTGCCAGTGTAAAAAAAGGTGATTGGGATTTAGGTAATGGTGCAGCTAAGAATTTAGGATTCCATGTTGAATGGTTGAAAGCTTGTAAAAGAATATTAAAACCCAATGGTACTATTTGGATAAGCGGAACTTATCATTCTATTTATCAATGTGGTGTAGCTTTAGAAATAAACGAGTACCATTTTTAAATGATATAGTATGGTTTAAGCCTAACGCTGCTCCTAATTTAAGTTGTCGTTTTTTACTGCAAGTCATGAAACATTAATATGGGCTAGAAGAGAAAAAAAAGGCAAGCACATATTTAATTACGATTTAATGAAAAATGGGCAATGGAAAGAAGATTCTTTAAAAAAAGATGGACTCCAGATGAGAAGTGTATGGTCAATAGGAACATCGAAGCCTTCTGAAAAAATATTTGGCAGGCATCCTACTCAAAAACCATTAGATTTATTAAAAAGAATTATCCTTGCAAGTACAAAAGAAGGAGATATTGTTTTAGACCCTTTTGCTGGAAGTTCAACAACAGGCATAGCTGCTGTTTTAAATAGTAGAAGATTTATTGGTATTGATACAGAGAAAAAATATTTAGATTTATCTATAAAAAGATATAATAATTTTGTGCCTAAAAAATATAATGCAAAAATAAAAAATGAAAATAATAACAAGAGCAAATGCAATAATTAATTTAAAAAAATATATAGGACAGGATTTAAGAAGTTTGGCTTTAAAGTATAAAATTACAACTTTTGAGACTGGTAAACAAAATAAAGGATGGAAAGGTTTAGTTCTTGAAAAGTTGGCAGGACTTGATACAAATATTTCAAAAGCGCCAAATGGATTAAATTTTGAATTAAAGTCAGTAAGTTTTTATTTAAAAGAAGGATGAACTAGTTCCAAAAGAAACAATGGCGATAACAATGATTAATCCAAATGAACTTATAAATTCTAGTTTTTATAATAGTCATTGTTGGGCAAAATTAAAATCAGTGGTTTTTTGTGCAGTAATGTGGAATGGAAAAAACGCTGCAGATGCAAAGTTGTTAAGTGTTACAAGCTTTGATTTCACCGATGATGGTGAGCTAATTAGTGAAATTAAAGCAGATTATGATTTTATAAGAAATAAACTTGCAACGGAAGGTTTTGCAAGTCTAACAGGAAGAGATGGCAAATGGATACAAGCAAGAACAAAAGATATTGGACATGAATCAAATACTAGAGCTTTTTATGCGAGAAAAACTTTAATCAAAAAAATATTTGAGAATTCAAAATGAAGCCAAGTTTAAATGTAGATTTTTTGGGAATCAAGTTAAAAAATCCTGTACTTACTGCCTCTGGAACGTTTGGTTATGGGTATGAACTTGCAGACTTAATTCCTTTAAACAAGCTTGGTGCGATTGTAACAAAAACAATTACTTTAGAGCCTCGATTAGGAAATCTCCAACCTAGAATCGCAGAAGTTTCTTCTGGGATGCTAAACACCATAGGGTTACAGAATATAGGAGTTAAAGCGTTTATTGAAGAGCCTCTTGAAAAATTAAATAAAGTTGGAGTCCCTATAATAGTTAGCGTTGCAGGAACTACTGTTAATGAGTATGTTGATGTTTCAAAAATACTAAGTATTCAAAATGTGATATCGGCAATAGAACTTAATTTGTCTTGTCCTAACTTGAAAAAGAAAATAATTTGCCATGACTTGCCTTTGGTTAGTGACATAATAAAAAATGTAAAAAAAGTATCTGAAGTTCCTGTTATTGCAAAACTTTCTCCTCTTGTTACAGATATTGCAGAGCTTGCTTTATGTGCACAGGATGCAGGTGCAGATGCTGTGACTCTTGCAAATACTTACCCTGCGATGGCTATAGATGTTAAGACCTTTAAGTATAAGCTTTCTACCATTAAGGGAGGGATGTCTGGGGCATGTATTAAACCTATGTCTGTTCGTTGCGTTTATGATGCTTATCAAAAGATAGATATTCCAATTATAGGATGCGGGGGAATAGAAACTGGAGAAGATGCATTGGAATTTATGCTTGTGGGAGCCAGTGTTGTTAGTGTTGGGAGCGCAAGTTTGGTTTCTCCAAAAAGATTGTTAGAAATTGTATATGAAATTGAAAAGATTTTAAAAGAAAAAAGTATAAAAGATATTAAAAGAATTGTCGGTATGTTAAATACTGCAAAAGATGCTTGTTAAGATTTTTAGAAAGACCAATTAAGTAGAAGGTAAGATAAAAAAATGAAAAGAACAATTTTAGCTTTAGATGTTTATGATTTTAAAAAGGCCCAAGACCTTGTAGAAAAAACTTCTCAGTACATAGATCTTTATAAAGTTGGCCCTATACTGTTTTTACAATCAGGTAGGGAAATAATTAAAATGCTAAAAGACAATGGTAAAGAAATTTTTTTAGATTTAAAGTTTCATGATATACCTGCGACAGTTAAACGCTCTGTAGAATCTGCTAGAGATCTTGGTGTGTTTAGCTTAACGGTTCATTCTATTGGTGGAGAAGAAATGTTAAAATCTGCCTCGTCTGTTGAAAATAGACCCAAAATTTGGGCAGTTACTGTTTTGACTAGCCAAATTACAACAGCTGAAGAAGTTTTAAGAAGAGCAAAACTAACAAAATCTTGTGGAATAGATGGGGTTATAGCGTCGCCTTTGGAAATACCTATAATAAAGAAAGGATGTGGATCTAATTTTGATGTTGTAACACCTGGAATAAGACCAGTAAAAATAGAAGATGATCAAAAAAGAGTTGCAACACCAGAATCTGCTGTTAAGGCCGGTGCTGATTTTATAGTTATTGGAAGGCCAATTATAGAATCTCCAAATCCAGCTGAAGCTGCAAAAAACATTTATGAGGCTGTAGAAAAATTATAAATGGGCCTATCTACTAAAAACACAAATCAATTGTTTAAAAGTGGTTTAAAAATAGGTCTTCTCTTACAAGTTGGCGGTATAGGACCTATTTGCATGTTGATGTTTCGTCTTTCTTTGTTTTTACCAATATCTAAGCTTCTTTTAGGTGTTATAGGTATAACTTTAGCAGATATTGTTTATGTGTGTTTATCGGTATTATCTATATCTGCACTTGTAAAGAAAATACAACATTATGAGCGAGTTTTTGATATTGTTGTTGGTACAGCTTTAATTATTTTTGGTATTTTATTTATAACAGCAGGTCATGTTATAGATGCAAACACTTTTAAAGGGCAAGATTTATTTATATGGTTATGCGGGTTAACGTTAGCTAACCCTATTACAATATTGTTCATTACTGGGATTTTTTCTTTAGAATTAAGTAAACGTAATATGCAGTTAAAAGAAACTATTGTTTTTGCAGGAGGTTTTTTGTTAGCGACACCCATATCTATGACTTTTGTAGTTTTAATAGGGAGTCTTACAGGTAGAGTTCTGCCAGAATTTATTGTTCCTTTGATAAATTCTTTTATGGGATGTATTTTAGTATTTTTAGGGGCAAAAAATATATTTTTTAAAAAACAAAAATTAGGAGTTATAAAAAATGCAACAGGACGAATTAAAAACTTTATTCGAAAAAAATAATGCTCTTTTGACTGGTCATTTTAAACTTTCCAGTGGTCTTCATTCTGATACATATTTTCAATCTGCATTAATTTTACAATATCCTAAAGAAGCAGGATTTTTAGCACATGAGCTTACAAAAAAAGTTAAAGAGAATAATATAACAGTTGATGTTGTTGTTTCTCCTGCTATGGGTGGTGTGATTATAGGGTATGAGATGGCAAGAGTTTTAGGAGTACGTGCTATATTTACAGAAAGAGTGGATGGCAGTGTTTTGCTAAGAAGAGGTTTTTCTGTAAAAGAAAATGAAAAGGTTTTGATTGTAGAAGATGTTATAACTACAGGTCTTTCAACTAGAGAAGTTATAGATTCACTTAAACCTTTAGGTGCTAAAATTGTAGCGGTTGCTTCTCTGGTAGATAGAAGCGCAGGCAAAGTGAATTTTGGAGTTCCGAATTTTTCTCTTTTAAGTCTTGAAGTTAAAAGTTATAAAGAAGAAGAATGTTTGATGTGTAAACAAGGAAGTATTGCATTAAAACCTGGCAGCAGAAAATAGTAGAAGTGTTTCCGTATAATCGTAAATAGTGAATTTTTTGGCATCGCAAGGCAAAGACGCAGGGCTTATCGTGGGATAGAGCACAAGTTTTTTTACACACTGTGTGTCGTAGAAGTATCGAAAAGGTGTAGTAAAAGAATATGGTTCCTTAAAAAAGAATATAATAAAGCGTGTAAGGCGGCGATGATACCTTAAAGGTTTTAATGGCCCAAAATATTGAGCTACTTGGGGAGAGGGTGCAAGTTTAGTGGACAACTCTTGAGATCTGTGGTAGCGAGGAGATGTGATATGGAAACGGAAGTTTTAAATGGCATGTTAATTTTAAAATTTAATATGATACAGACAATAGCTTTAGGTGTTGTCATGTATTATTTTGGAGTTTTAGTAAGAAAATTGCTTCCTTTTTTTGTTAAGTTGTCAATACCAGCATCTGTTATTGGTGGTTTAACAGCAGCAATTTTAGGAGCATTTTTGCAATCTCAAAATATTGTGGCTTTTCAATTTGACTCGACTTTACAAAACGTGCTGATGATTATGTTTTTTTGTACAATTGGGATGAACGCAAGTTATAAGTTGTTGATTAATGGAGGGGTTTTAATATTTGTTTTTTGGGGAATTTGTGCTATAGCAGTTCTGCTTCAAAACCTGACAGGCATTTATATATCTAAATTGTTTGGCATAAATCCTTTATTAGGTATAATTAGTGGTTCAGTATCTATGATAGGCGGATTAGGTACAGCAGGTACTTTTGGAAGTTTCTTTGAAAATAGTTTTGGTGTAAACGGAGCCATGACAGCAGGTCTTACCTGTGCTACTTTTGGAATGATTGCAGGTTCCGCTTTAGGTGGTCCGTTATCAGAATGGATTATAAAGAGACGCAAAATAATTACTCCTAATTTGGAGAAAATGCAAGACCAATTTATAAGCAACACAGGTGACCGTTCTTCAGATTATGAAGAAGTTGGTGCTTTGGCAGAAGAAGAAGGTGTTATTACTGCACCATCTTACGATGAAGAAGAAGATTTAGTCAGCGGACATCGTTTAATGAGAACCCTTTCTTGGATTCTTATGTCTATGGGTATAGGTTCTGCACTTAGCTATTATTTTAGTAAAGTCGGTATATTGTTACCTGCTTATTTGGTTGCAATGATTGTAGCTGTAACGTTTCGCAATATAGGCGATTTTTCAAAATGGTTTGAGATAGATACAAAAGCTGTAGGTATGATATCAGATATTTCTCTTGCTATTTTTGTTGCAATGGCTATAAGTACTTTAAATTTGAGACAGTTGTCGGATCTAGCACTTCCTATTTTTGTTATGTTGATAGCACAAATGATACTTGTAGTTTTAATAGCTTACTTTTTTGTTTTTAAGTTGCTTGGTAAAGATTATGAGTCTACAGTTATGTCTGCAGGATTTGTTGGTTTTGGTTTAGGCGCTACTCCAAACGCTTTGGCAAATATGCAAACTTTATCATCTAAACATGGAACTGCAGTAAAAGCTTTTTTTGTCGTTCCTATAGTAAGCGCTTTTTTAATTGATTTTACTAATGCATTGTTAATTATGTTTTTTGCTAATTTATTTAAATAGGATGGGATAATAATGTCTATTGCTTACAAAAAAGCTGGAGTAAATATTGATGCAGGCAATGAACTTATAAAAAGAATTAAAAAAAAACTTCCTAAAATTGGAGGATTTGGAGGACTATTTCCTATAAATGGATCTAAATATAGTCTTGTCAGTTCTGCAGATGGGGTAGGTACAAAACTTAAACTTGCATTTCTATTAAATAGGCATGACACTGTTGGAATAGATCTTGTAGCGATGAATGTAAACGATTTAATATGTGTTGGCGCAAAGCCTTTGTTTTTCTTAGATTATTTTGCTTGTGCGAAGTTAGATGTCAACCAAGCAGAACAAGTTATTAAAGGTATATCTAAAGGTTGCAAACTTTCTAATGCAGAGCTGGTAGGTGGAGAAACTGCAGAAATGCCAGGGTTTTACAAAGATGGAGAATACGATTTGGCTGGTTTTGCTGTTGGTATAGTTGAAAAGAATAAAGAAATTAATGGAACAAAGATAAAACCTGGTGACGTTGTTATAGGTCTTCCTTCAAGTGGTCCTCATTCAAACGGATACTCTCTAATAAGAAAAGTATTATCAGACGTGCAGATAAAAGAATATTCTAAGCAGTTGCTTGCTCCTACAAAAATATATGCCAAAGAAATATTATCTGCTATTTCAAAATTTAATTCTAAAAAGCAAAATATTGTAGGCATAGCTCATATTACAGGTGGGAGTTTTTATGATAAAATTGCAAGGATTTTACCGCCAAATATAAAAGTTGTAATTGAAAAAAGTTCATGGAAAGTGCCTAAAATTTTTGAACTTATCCAAAAACAGGGAGCTATTTCTGATGAAGACATATATCGAACTTTAAATATGGGTATAGGTATGGTTTTAATTGTGCGTCCGGAAGTTGTTTTAAATGTAAAAAAATTTTTAAAGGGTGCAAAAATTATAGGTTATGTTAAAAAAGGCAATAAAGGTGTAGAACTAATATGATAAGGCTTGCTGTTTTAGTTTCTGGAGGTGGAACTAATATGCAAGCTATACTAGATTCTACAAAAAGTGGTATTTTGAAAAATATTGCAGAAGTTGTTCTAGTTATTTCAAATAATGTTAATGCTTACGCTTTGCAAAGAGCGAAAAACGAAAATATAAAATCTATATGTATTCAAAATAAAGCTTTTACTAATTTAAAAGATTTTAATAACGCCATTTTACAAGAATTACTAAAAGAAAAGATAGATCTAGTTTGCCTTGCAGGATATATGATGCTTATAGGTGAGGATATAATATCTGAGTACAGTGGCAAGATATTAAATATCCATCCATCTATTTTGCCTAAGTTTTCAGGTAAAGGTATGTATGGGCACCATGTTCATAAAGCTGTTATAGAATCTAAAGAAAAAAAGTCAGGAGCTACAGTTCATTTTGTTGAAGCAGAGTACGATACAGGAAGAATAATTTTACAAAAAGAAGTTGATGTTTTTGATAAAGAGTTACCAGAAGAACTTGCAAAGAGGGTTTTAAATATAGAACATCAAATATATCCGCAAGCAATTAAAAAAGTTATAGAAAGTAAATTTAAATTGGGTTTAGACAGGCCCAATTAAAGGATAGGGAATAAAAATGATTCCTCGTTATACAAAACCTCAAATGGCTGCAGTTTGGTCAGAAAAAAATAGATTTCATAAGATGCTTGATGTGGAAATTTTTGCAGCAGAAGCCATGTCTAAAATTGGCATAGTTCCCAAAAAGGCAATAGAGATTATAAAAAAGAAAGCGAAAGTTAATGTAGAAAGGATTAGCGAAATAGAGCTTACAGTAAAACATGATGTTATAGCTTTTTTAAGTGCCGTTACAGAAACAATAGGGCCAGAAGGTAGTTTTTTGCATTTAGGTATGACATCATCAGATGTTTTGGATACTGCAACTGCTGCTCAATTGAGAGAGTCTACAACCCTTATAATAGAAGAAACAAAGAAGTTGGCTAACATAACTAAAAATCTTGCCAAAAAATATAAAATGACACCTATGATTGGCAGAACACATGGGATTCATGCAGAACCTATGACGTTTGGCCTTAAAGTTGCTTCTTGGTATAGCGAAATTATGAGATCTTTGGACAGGTTAAATTTTACACTGGAAACTGTAAGTTACGGTAAAATTTCTGGGGCTGTAGGTACTATGGCACATTTAGACCCTAAAATAGAAGAATATGTTTGCAAAAAAATGAAATTAAAGCCTGAGCCTGTTTCTACTCAAATAATTCCAAGAGATAGATATTCTGTTTATTTTTCTTGCCTTGCTCAAGCAGGTACTTGTTTAGAGAGAATTGCTGTTGAGATAAGGCATTTACAAAGAACAGAAGTAGCAGAGCTCCAAGAACCTTTCACTAAAGGGCAAAAAGGATCTTCATCAATGCCACATAAAAGAAATCCAATAATTTCAGAAAATATCTGTGGTCTTGCCAGACTTTTAAGGGGCTATGCTGTAACTGCCATGGAAAGTGTTGCGCTTTGGCATGAAAGAGATATAAGCCATTCATCTACGGAAAGAATCATGCTGCCAGATGCTTCTATAACTTTACATTATATGCTTGTAAGAATGCAAAATTTACTTTTGGGACTTAATATTTATCCTGAAAATATGCAGGCTAATTTAGATAAAACAAAAGACATTATTTTTTCTGGAACATTACTTCTTGCTTTAGTTGATAAAGGTTTATCTAGAGAAGAATCTTATGAAATTGTACAAGAGGTTGCTTTTGATGCTAAGGATAATAGAATATCTTTAGAAGAAGCTTGTTTAAAAAGTAGAAAAATAAGTAAGTATTTAACAGATAAAGAAATAAAAAGAGACTGTAATATCAATGCTCAGTTTAAAAATATAGATTATATATTTAAACATGTTTTTCAAAAGTAGTATAAATTAATTATCAAAAAACTGTCAAAATTATATTTATCCTATCAACTCAAAAGCAAAAGAGTGATTTTTTATCCATCTTATGGTGATTAGTATAAAACTTCCTTCTTTTCATATTGTTCAACACTTTTTTTGATAATCTGCCTAATTCTATAATTTATTAAGCATTTTAGATAAGTGCAATATAATAAGTTGCGCTTGAATTACCCATTTTGGTCGGTATTAATCCTATAAATATTAATTATAATGATTGTTTAGAAAACATTATTATTTATTATCCAGATATCAAAGAAAAAGAATTAAGATCTTTAAATTATTTTTGGCAAGTGTTAATAAGCATATCTCTTCGCTCTAAAATTTGATCGATTAATCTATTTATCCTAGATTTTATAGTTTTGTCTTGCGGAAAAATATTAAGAAGTTCTCTGCGGTCCATTTTTTTAAAATTTTTTTTGTTTTCAGGTATAAAATCTGGATATAGTAATTTTTTAATACGAACAGCATGATCTTTGCCACTAAACTGCAGCCAATATGAATTTTTAAAAATCATAAAATTATGTTTGTAGATTGGAGGAGAATACCCATATTTTTTAAAAAGAGATCTTGAATCTTTGACACAAGGTGAAGTGCTAAAAACACAAGAAGGCAAATTATCAACAGAATCAAAATAATGAGTTCTTACAAAAGGGACCTCTCCATATTCAACAATTTTTTCATTGGCAATTCCTTCGTTATCTATTAAAATAGGATAAAGTTTGTCATTAAGCTTATAAATTAATGTATTGTGTATAACCTACATCATAATTTCCGAAAATGAAATTAAATATTTTAAAATTTGCTACTTCTTGAAGGTCCATTTTGTCAAGTAGATCAAAAAATTCCTGATCTGTGTATTTTGCTAGATCAATATGGGTGTCGACAAATAAACTTAAATACCCGTTTTTTTAAATCATTTGATCCTTGATAGGTAAGGCAAGTGTTACATAATTTGTGGGAGGGTATTCCCTACGCCCAATTTCTTAGAAATTTTGAAGCTATTAACTCTCTAGGAATCTCTTCTGTTGTAACCTTATTAAAAACACAGTGTAAGCCATTTTCTAAAAAAACACTATAAACTTCTCCATTAAAATCTACAACTCTTCCATGTTTTTTTAAATAATCTCTCATGTGTTAGGATTTTTTTAATTTGTTATAATAATTGTATGAAAAATATAGTCATACCTGATAAATATAAGTCTATAGTTGATAAAATTACAGTTACAGCAAATGAATATAATTTTGATGTATATATAGTAGGCGGATTTGTAAGAGATATTATTTTAAATAGACAATCAAAAGACTTAGATATAATGGTATGTCTAAAAAATAATGATAATGACGAAAATAAAAGGTTTGCAGGCATAAACTTCTCTAAAATTTTATCTAAAAAATATAATTTGAGTAGTCCTGTTATTTTTGAAAGATTTGGCACTGCTAAATTGATAGTCGATAATGAAGAAGTTGAATTTGTAATGCCCAGGAAAGAATGTTATAATTTAAATTCTAGAAATCCAGATACTCAAGTTACATCCTTGCAACAAGATGCTTTAAGAAGAGACTTTACTATAAATGCTTTGTTTTTAAAGCTCAACGATAATACTATCTTAGATTTTACTTCCAATGGTCTTAGTGATATTGAAAAAAAAATTATTAGGGTAGCAGATGCCCAAAATTCAAAAATAATTTTTGAGCAAGATCCTCTAAGAATTTTAAGAGCTATTAAGCAACATTTACAATTAGGGTTTACCATAGAGCAAGACACATATAATTCAATGAAGCTTTCATCAAAACGTATAAATATTGTGTCTTATGAGCGTATAAGAGATGAAATAAATAAAATTTTAGTAGAAAATGAACCTTCAAAAGCATTTTTGATGATGGATGATGTTGGTTTGTTAGAAGAGATTTTGCCTGAAATATCAAATCTAAAAAATATTAAACAGCCTGGCAGGTATCACATAGACGATGTCTTTATACATTCTTTAAAAGTTTTAGATAGGACAAAAAATGATGTCGTTATAAGGATGTCTGCTCTTTTGCATGATACAGGAAAACGCGTAACTTTTAAAAATGAAAATAATAAAATTTCTTTTCATAATCATGATGTTGAAAGTTCTAAGATTGCAGAAATTGTTTTAAAAAGGTTTAAATATTCTAAAGATTTTACACAGAAGGTAAGCTCTATTATTAGAAATCATATGTATCCTAAAAGCTATTCTAGCGTCTGGTCAGATACTGATATACGTAGATTTGTTAAAAGGTGTGGCAAAGAAGTGGACTTAATAATAGAACTTTCTAAAGCAGATTTTGGTAGGTATAGTAATGTCAAAAATATTGAAGAATTGCTTTCTAGAGTCAAAGATTTGGAGTCAAAAAAGATGCTTTACACAAAGCACAATTTGATACCTGGCAGAGAAATAATGAAAATATTTAACAAGCCTCAAGGGAAGTGGATACAAGATATTAAAGATAAAATTGAAGCAATGCAAATCGAAAATCCTAGTATTAGTAAAGAAGATATTATTAAAAACATAAAAGCTAAGTGTCTCTAGATATTCTTAGATTGTAAGGGGCCAAAATATGGCTGAAGACGAAAAACAAGAACAAATTTCTCAAGAAAATAATACTGATGAGCTTGATCCTAATAAGATTAGGGCAGAAGAAAAAATTGAGCGTAACCATGATATTGAGGGATTGCTTATAGGGGGAGCTGTAGGGTTAATTGTTGGAATGATAATTTCGTTCAATGCTATTTTTGCAATGCAAATCGGGATGTTCTTAGGCCTTGTAGTTGGTGTAAAAATTAAAAAAAAATAATTTACTTAAAGGGTCTGTCTAAAAACTTATAGTTCGTTATATATTGTTGTGAATTTGACAATACAAGTTATTGTGTGATAAGCACCAGTTTTGTAACACAGGAGTGTTTAACGCTGCAGTGCCTAAAAAAGCGCTGCAGGGATATACATTAGGGTTTTTTAGACAGACCCTAAAATATTCAAGGAGGAGTTATGCAGGAAGATAATTCCAATAAAAGAAGTGTAATTGAAAGTTTAAATAAACAAATTGACTCTATAAACCAAGAAATTCAGAAATTGTCTAATTCAAATACTATAAAGCTACAAAATCTTCTACATGAATTTAAAGAAGAGTTGAATTTAATTTCTAAAGAAGATGGAGAAATTATTGTTGATAAGGAAAGTCAAGACATTTCTATCAAAGATAAAAGTACAGTAGATTCAGATGTCAATACTGTAAATATTAACAAAGACACAAATCAAAATCCTCCATCTGTACAAAGTTCAGTTGATAGTAACCGAGACTCTATATTAAGAGACATACGCTATAAACTTAAAAATTTAGATGACATAATAAAAAAGGAAAGAGAATCTCAGACTAAAAATGAAGCAGAAATGCAAGACAATATGTCTGATGAGGTTAAAGATAGTACCCATCAAAATATTTCTAATACTGAGAAAGAACATGACACCACAGAAAAGGATGAAGAACTACCTTGTGATATTAGAAGGCAAGATAATTCTGCTTCAAATGAAGAAAAATTAAATGTTAATGGCGGTACAAGTATAAAAGAAGGAGATAACACTGTTACTATTGGTAAATTTGATGAACTTATTAAAAGTGAACCTGCTAATTTTAAGCATTATATGGAAAGAGCAAGCCTTTATATCAAAAGGAACAATTATGATAAAGCAGAAGCTGACTATAAAAAAGCTCAGGAACTTACTCAATCAAAAGATATTTCTGTTTTGCTTGCTTTAGCAGATCTTTATACTTTAAATGGCGATTCCAAAAAAGTTTTACCATTATACGATCAAGCTTTGGAGATAAGTCCATCTAATGTAGATGTTTTACAGGGAAGAGCTGCGTATTATTTAAATCTAAACAAAGATGATGAGTTTTTAGAAAATATTGAAAAAGCAATATCTTTAGATGAAAACAATGCAAGAAGTTATGCCATAAGAGCAGAATATAATGCTTCAAAAGAATATTATCGTAAAGCCCTTGATGATGTAAATAAAGTTATACAACTTCGGCCTGATAATATAAGCGCTAAATATTTTAAAGGAGTAATGCTTTATAATCTTGAAAAATATGATGAATGTTATGATTATATGAAACAAACCTTAGAGCTTAAAATTAGCGAAAGTGAAAATGAAATTTATAAATACATTGGGATTTGTAGTTTTAAATTAAATAAATTTGAAGAGGCTCAAAGGTATTTAAAAAAAGCTGTTGATGTCGGTGTTAGAGATGAAATTACTTTTTATTATAGATCTCAGACTGAATATGAAATTGGTAATTTTGATGCAGCTCTTAGAGATGTTTCAAAAATTATAGATATGAATTCTAAAGAATATAAATATTATTTGCTTAGAGCCAGAGTTTGTGATAAAGAAGGATTTTTTGATCAAGCAGGTAAGGATTACGAAAAAGCTTATAAGTTGGAATCAAGTTTAAATATACTTGTTGAAAAAGCTGAATTTTTAATAAAACATGAAAAATACAAACAGGCTTTACAAGACTATACGTTAGCTATAAGTTTAGATACTACAAAAGCAGATTTTTATAAACAACGTTCCTATGTGTATGAGAAATTAGGTAAGTCTGCTAAAGCAAAAGAAGATATGGAAAAAGCTTTATCTATAAATCCATCGCTTATGAGAAATATAGAATCTTTGTCTAAACAGGAGCCAGAAAATAATAAAACCCAGGAATCAACAACGAATCTGACTCAGGAGACACAAGCAAGAGGACCACAAACATCAGTTTCGGCTTCTCAGAAAGAAGAAGCCTTGATGCAAAAATCAGAACCACTTGTTGAGTCTAGTTCTGAGCAACTTAGAGAGGCAAGCCATAATACAAGTCAGATACTGGATTCAAAAACTGGACCAGAAAAGGTTTTCAAGTCGGATGTAATTTCACAACAGACATCCCAAGAACAACTACAAGTTTCAGATGTAACAAAAGTTGAACAGGGAGATGTTCAAAAGAAAGATTCTTGTGTAGATGTACAAACACCAATAGATCAGGAAAAAGTAGAATCAATTCAAGAGCCAGAGTCTCTTCAAATACAACAACAAAATCAGAGTCAAGTTGTGGAACCTGAACCAATTTCAGAGGCGAATTCTCATGAATCAGTGGTTTCAACACCAACAGGGTCAAATGTAGATATTCTTTTTAATAGAGCTAATATTAACTATAAAAATAAAAAATTTGATATGGCTTTAAAAGATATAGAAGGTATTTTTGCACAAGATCAAGAGTATGTAAAGGCATATAATCTTAGAGCTGAGATTTATCATCAACTACAAGATACTGATAAAGAACTACAAGATTTAAATATGTCAATAAAGTTTGTCCCTAATTTATTTTTGCCTTATCTTAGGAGAGCAGAAATTTATGTATTGCAGGGCAAAGAAGATTTAGCTTTCTCTGATTTTTCTAAGATAATAGAATTAAATCCTAAAAATGGTGGCGGGTATCTTGGACTTGCAAGAATTTATGCAAAGCGAGGGCAAAAGGATAAAGCTTTAGAAAATTATAATAATGCAAAAAAGTACGATTTAAAGTCTATAAAAATTATAGAACAAGAAATACAAGCTTTATCTTAAAAGTTTTATATCTAATATATTAAAGTTTAGTATTGACATAAAGATAAAAAACTAATAAAATTTATAGCTCGGACATTTTAAATATTCTTTTTATTCAAACATCTAAATAGTAGAGGGTAGTTTGTATGAATGAAGAATTATTGAAAAAAGTTGTTGCAGAAATTGAACACAAATACGATATTGAAGAATCTAACGTAAAGTCCCACAATAAGAATCTAAAACCTAGTCAATCTGAGCTCAATGAAAAATTGCGTTCAAATCTTTTGGCTTATAATTTTAACTGTTTTATGGATGACTTTAATTAATTTTAAGCACTACCCAATAGTTTAGATTTGTGCAAACTATAGGTAGGATTGTGTCCTAAAATTTTGTTAGTGTATTTTGTATATTTTATGCATTTGTACCATAATATGTACGTTTGGTATAAATTTTTTTGCAAATGTATAAAACAAATGCAAATTTTGTATCATAGGCTTATTTTTATCTAAAGATGGTTGCAGTATCAATGATATATCGTTGGTTAGAGGCTTTACTATTTTTACAGTTTGTTTTATTTCTTTAAGTGTTGTATTTTTTGTTATTACACATTTTATAAAAGCGTCATCGATTTTGTTAGAAATTATAATTTTTAAAAATTTTTTATGTTCTTCCCAGAAGCTTTTTTTACATTCTGAGGGAAGCTTAAAATCCATGGCAACTATATCACAAAACCTTATAACCTGTTTTAAACTTCTATATAATGTACCATTTGTTTCAATATAGGCATTAAAACCCTTCATTTTAAGTTTAGGTAATAATTCTTTTAAAAAGTCAGTATATAATAAAGGTTCTCCACCAGTAAAAGCTATAGAAGGTTTAGTACTAGTAAAATTCTTTTTGTGTTTTTTATATAAGATTTCAATTTTTTCTATAACTTCTTTGGTAGTTAAATACTTTGCTTTTTTTGATACTATTATAGAATAATTTGTGTCGCAGTAACTGCATTTAATATTACATCCAGCAAATCTTACAAAAATTTGAGGAAGTCCTGTATATAAGGCTTCTCCTTGAAAAGAGAAAAATATTTCATAAAAAGGAGCTTGTAAATTATTTAATGGCAGGATCATCTATTTTTGCCTCTTTGAATCCTTTTGCTCTTAATTTGCAAGAATCACATTGCATGCATGGCTTATCAAATCCATTGTAACAGGTCCAAGTGTCTTTATAAGGTACATTTAATTTTGTTCCTAATTTGATTATTTGAGCTTTATTTAGTTTTAAAATAGGAGCTTGAATAGTTATTTTTGTTTTTAAAGTTTTTAGAACATTATTATATGCTTCTATAAATTTTGGAGTGCAATCAGGATAATTAGAAAAATCTACAGCATTAACACCGATGAATATGCTTTTAGCATTAATTGATTGTGCAAAAGATAATGCGTAAGAAAGAAATAAAGTGTTTCTGCCAGGGACATAAGTGAGAGGTATATTTTTAGGTAGTCGTTTATGTATAGGAATCTTTTTATTACTGTTAGTTAATGCATCATTTGACCAAGGTAATGTTATTTTTGTAATAGAGTAACTAACATCTGCTGATTTTGCAATTTTTATTGCGGACTTCAACTCTTTTTTATGCTTTTGTCCATAGTCAAATATTAAACAATTACATTCATATTTTTTTGACAATGCATAATATAGTACCGTTGTGGAATCTAACCCTCCAGAAAGTAAAACTATAGCTTTTGACGTTGTTTTCATAATGGTTTCCTTTAAAATTGCAATTTATTTAATTTTCATTATAATTTTGTATATAAAGAGTTTACGATAACACTAATACTATTATACGATAAAGATAATATGTGGAGCAAATATTGTAGAGGAGTAATTCACATTATTTAAGCCCATAAACTTATTGTTTTGTCAAAAAAGTATAAATCTTTAGATATATTGTTTCTTTATTATTTAAATGCTATATCGTTATTAGTTACTACTGTTTGTTGCAAAAATCTATAATGCCTTTTCGTTTTTATAAGTTTTTGCTAAAATGCTGAAAATAAACTAAAACTAAAAATATGTCGGAGATAACCATGGAAAACAACCAACAAAAACAACTAGTACTTTTAAAAGCTAAGTCAGCCAAAGAAGCTTCAAAAAAGCTTGCAATAATGAACACTGAACAAAAAAACAACATTCTTTTAGCTATGGCTTTTGCGATAGAGAAGAATATTAAAGAGATTTTGTTTCATAATGAAATAGATGTACAAGCAGCTAAAGAGGCAGGCATAAACAACACTTTAATAGATAGACTTACGTTAAATGAAAAGCGTATAAATGAAATGGCAAAAAGTATCAAAGATATAGTGCTATTACAAGATCCTATAGGTAGTCTAGTTGAAGAAATATCTACTTCAGCAAATAATATAGATGTAAAAAAAATAAGAGTCCCATTAGGTGTAGTAGCTATGATTTATGAAGCTCGTCCGAATGTAACTGTAGACGCTACTGCTTTGTGTTTAAAAGCTGGAAATAGCATAATTTTAAAAGGCGGCTCTGAAGCAATAAATTCTAACAGCATTCTTATAAAGATTATATCTGAAGCTGCTGTAAGTATAGGTATGCCTGAAGGGGCAATTCAGTTTATTGATACAACAGATAGATCTGCTGTACAAGAACTTATCCATTTAGATAATTTAATAGATTTGCTAATCCCTAGAGGCAGTAATGATTTAATTCAGTTTATAAAAGCTCATTCTTTGATTCCTGTCTTATCGCATGGAACAGGTTTGTGTCATACATATATAGATGAAAGTGCAGATATAGATATGGCGATTAGAATAGCATTAAACGCAAAATGTCAAAGGCCTTTTGTGTGCAATTCAATAGAAACTCTTCTTGTACATAAAAATATAGCTGAAAAAATATTACCTGAATTATGTAAGTTGTATACCGAAGCAGGTGTTGAAATAAGAGGTTGTTCCATTACCAAAAATATAATCCCTTCTGTAAAAGATGCTCAGAAAGAAGATTGGAGTACAGAATATCTTGATTTAAAAATATCTATCAAAATAGTAAATTCTTTAGAGGAAGCAATAGAACACATAAATGAATATGGATCTAAGCATTCTGAAGCTATAATAACTAGCGATAGAGAAAAGGCAAACAAATTTATTGCTGAGATAGACGCTGCTGCTGTTTTTGTAAACGCATCTACTAGACTTCACGATGGGGGAGTTTTGGGATTAGGGTGTGAAATTGGAATTTCAACACAGAAACTTCACGCTAGAGGCGCTATGGGACTTAAAGAACTAACAACTACAAAATATGTTGTACAAGGCAGTGGCGCAATAAGAAATTAAAAGGGTAAATCTAAGAGGTTGTATGAAACTCGGCATTGTAGGACTTCCAAATGTAGGGAAATCAACATTATTTAACGCTATAACAAAAGCTGGCGCAGAGGTAGAAAATTATCCTTTTTGTACTATAGAGCCAAATATAGGAGTTGTAACTGTTCCGGATAAAAGATTGACTTTTTTATTGAATCTCTATAATGCAAAAAAAGTAGTGCCCGCTGCAGTGGAATTTGTTGATATTGCAGGCCTTGTAAAGGGTGCTTCAAATGGAGAGGGTTTAGGCAACCAGTTTTTAGCCCATATAAGAGAAACCTCTGCTATTGTGCATGTGGTGAGGTGTTTTGAAAATAAAGATATAACACACGTTATGGGAGAAGTTGACCCTTTAAGAGATATAGAAATTATAGAAATGGAACTTATATTTGCAGATATGGATACAATTTCTAAAAGAATTGAAAGATTTCAAAAAGCAACAAGGCTTAACGACAAAAAAATACTTTCCCAAAGAGAGCTTGCAATAAGAGTAAAAGCTCATTTAAATAAAGGGCAACCAGTAAGAACTCTTAAATTAAACGATGAAGAAAAAATAGATATAAAAGAGTTTTTTTTAATAACGGCAAAACCTGTATTATATGTATGTAATGTTGAAGAAAACAGTTTGCCTTCTTTGGAAAACAAATATACGGAATTGGTAAAAGAAAGAGCAAAAAAGGAAGGGACACAAGCAATTTCTATATGTGCAAAAATAGAGGCAGAACTCTCAGAGTTGTCTGAAGGTGACCAAGAAACTTTCTTAAAAGATTTAGGGTTAAAAGAGCCAGGGTTAAACAGGCTAATTAAAGCAGGATATGATCTTTTAGGGTTTGCAACATTTTTGACAGCAGGGCAAATAGAAGTAAGAGCCTGGACAATAAAAAAAGGTTTTTTAGCGCCTCAAGCTGCTGGAGTGATACATTCTGACTTTGAAAGAGGTTTCATTCGTGCAGAGGTAATGAGTTTTGATGATTTGTTTAGGCTTGGCAACCAGAAAGCTGTAAAAGATGCCGGCCTCATTAGAAGTGAAGGCAAAGAGTATGTTGTTAAAGATGGAGATATTATAGAGTTTCGTTTTAATGTTTAAGGGTTTTAGGCAGGCATAACCCTATATTAAATTTTTGGAGACTAAATGGAAACTCCAGTTGCGATGTGGTTAATGTTCTGGGTTATTGTTATAGTTTGCTTATTTATAGATTTAATTGTTTCAAACAAAAATCAAGGGAGTATTAATACAAAAAAGGCAAGTATTATAGTGAGCGTATGGACAGCTATTGCCATTATATTTGGTAGCATCATTTACATTTGGCTGGGACAATCAAAAGCTTTAGAATTTTTTACAGGATATATAGTCGAGTATTCTTTATCTATTGATAATATGTTTGTTTTTTTAATGATTTTTTCTTTTTTTAATATTCCAAAACAAAATCAGTTGAAAGTTTTAATTTATGGTATAATAGAAGCAGTTATCCTTAGATTTCTTTTTGTATTTGTTGGTATAGGATTAATAAATGCTTTTTCGTGGATAATATATTTATTCGGCATTATTTTAATTTATACGTCAGTAAAAATGATGATGCAAAAGAACAAAAAAATTGTTCCGGAAAATAATATTGCATATAAAATTTTAAGAAAAATAATTCCTTTAGACAACAATAATAAGACAAAAAGTTTTTTTGTAAAAAAAGATAAAGTTTTATATGCAACGCCAATGTTTGCAGCTGTAGTAGTAATAGAAATGAGTGATATAATATTTGCTGTAGATTCTATTCCTGCTGTTTTGTCTATTTCTGTTGACCCCTATATAGTTTATACTTCCAATATATTTGCAATAATAGGGCTTAGAGCCTTATATTTTCTTTTGTCTAATCTTGCAGAAAAATTTAAGTTCTTAAAGTTTGCTATAGCTATAATTCTTTTATTTGTTGGTTTTAAAATGATACTTTCGCACTTTATAGACATTCCGACACTATTATCGCTTTTGGTAATAATTACAATACTGTTGTCTTCAATTATAGCATCAAAGTACAGCAATACAAAGTTTGACTTTTGACTAATATAATATAAATATGTAAAATATTAGATATTTTAGTTGCCTATTTGAGGCTAAATAAAGGAGATGTCGTAATGAAGAGCCAATTGTTGTTAACTAGTATTGTATGTGTTGGGTTTTTTTTGTGTTCTTGCAAAAAAGATAGTCCTGTAGTAGTTCAGGTTGGAAACGAAAAAATTACAGAAGCTAAATTAAACGAGAGATTAGCTGCAACCCCTGCAGAATATCAAAAATATGCATCAACCGCTATAGGTAAAAAGCAATTTATTGATGCAATATTAAAAGAAACTGTTGTTATAGAAGCTGCAAAAAAAGCAGGCGTTGAAAAACGAGAAGATTATAAAAACGCTTTATCCGCTTTCGAAACAGAACAAAAAAAGCAGTTATCAGATTATAAAAATGGTTTGCTCATAGAATCTTATATAAAAGAAATTCATGAAGTCATAGAGCCTAATGACGAAGAGATAAAGAAATATTATGACGATCACAGAGATTTATTTGATCAGCCTGTTGCATATACTGTAAGACATATACTCGTTGCAGATTTACAATCAGCACAAACTGCTATTGAAAGATTAAGCAATGGAGAATCTTTTGAAAAAGTAGCAAAAGAGGTTTCTCAAGATAGTGGTTCAGCTGCCAACGGTGGACTTATTGGTCCATTCAAAAAAGGAGATTTAGTTCCAGAATTTGAAGAGGCTGTTGTCAACTTAAAGACGAATGAGATGTCTGGCATAGTAGAAACTCCTTACGGATATCATATAGTGTTTAAAGTGTCAGAGCAAAAATTGCCAGCTATTCCTTTTGACCAAGCAAAAGAAACTATTAAAAAAATGTTAGAAAAAGAAAAATTTGACAATTGGTTTAGTAAACAAAAAGAAAGTCTTAAAGTTAAAGTAAATTATGATTTACCTTTAGCTTCAACAGAAGAAGAAAAGTCTAAGTAGAACTAAGCAATAAAACTAGGAGCAAAGTATGAAGAAAATTTTAATAAGTTTTACAAGCTTTTTAATAGCTTCAACTGTTCTGGCAACATCACAAGTTGTTGATAAGACATTAGCTGTAGTAAATGGAGAACCTATTTTATCATCAGAATTTAATAGTTTGTTTGCACCTATTTATGAGCAATATGAGAAAGCAACACCAAAATCATCTCAAACTATTCAAAAAGAAAACGAGCTTAAAGATCTTGTATTAAATCAAAAAATAGATGATTTGCTTTTGAAACAGCAGGCAAAAAACCAAAATATTAAAGTTTCAAAAAAAGAAATTCAAGATGGACTTACAGAAATCAAAAAAAGGTTTTCTAGTGATGCAGAATTTAAATCTGAACTTAAAAAAGAAAATATGACAATTGCTGACTTTGAAAAGAAGCTCAATGATCAAATAGCAATTATGAAACTCGTTAAGCAAAATGTTGAGCCTAAAGTGAAGCCTCCTACAGATACCGAAGCAAAAGCTTTATACAACAAAATAGATGTAAAAATGAACGGTGGTAAAACTAATCTTTCTACAGAAGATAACTTTTTAGTTGAAACTTTAGCCACAGCCTTAAAAAGAATGTCTGGTGAACAGTTAAGACTTAGACAAATTTTTATTAATTGCGCTAAAGGAGCAAGTCAAGCTGAAGTTAAAGTAGCGTTAGAAAAAGTTGCAACTGTAAAAAAAGAACTTCAAAAGAAAACTTTTTCAGATGTTGCAGCAGAATATTCTGAAGATCCAGTTTCTAAAGCGAGAAATGGTGATCTAGGATTAGTTGCAAAAGATGATTTGCCTTCTAATATAAGTAAAATTGTTTTCTCAATGAAAGTTGGTGATTACACAAAAGAACCTATAAAAACAGATACTGGATATCATTTTGTAAAAGTTGAAGAAAAACGTGCGAAGAGAGATATAAATTTTGATGATGTAAAAGGTGACATATTGGAATTACTATATCAATCAAATGCAAGAGTTGCATATAATGAATATATTAATTCTCTAAAGTCTAAAGCCAATATCAAAATTAATAAGACTTGGTAAAAAAATGCCAAAACCCCGCATAGCAGTTACTTTAGGAGATCCAGGGGGAATAAGCTACGAAATAGTTTGCAAGGCTGTAGATTCTTTAAAAGTACAAAGAGTCTGCAGCCCTGTTATTTTTGGTGATAAACAAATTTTTAATTGCTTATTAAAAAAGTATTGTAGAAATAAAAAAAACTTCGAGTTTACTGCAACATCAAATTTAGGAAACGTAAAATGCTCTATTCCAACAAAAAAGTCTGGGTTAATTGCAGTTTCTGCTATTAAAGAAGCTGTAAAATATTGTTTGAATAATAAAATAAAAGCGCTTGTTACGGCGCCAGTATCAAAAGAATCTTTAAAATTTGCTGGAATAACTTACCCTGGGCACACAGAACTACTTGCAAATCTCACAAATTCAAAGAAAATAGCTATGTTAATGGCTTGCAACAACATATTAGGAGTTACGGTTACAAGACATATTCCAATATCGTATGTTTCTAAAAATTTAAAAACAAAAAATATTGTACAAACTATACTTTTAAGTATTGATTTTATTAAAAAAAATAAAAGAAATATAAAGATAGCATTATGTGGTCTTAATCCACATGCTGGAGATAATTCTATTTTAGGAAATGAAGAAAAAAAGATTATAATACCTGCGTACAAAAAATTAGTACAACTAGGTGTTGACATAACACCACCTATTCCAGCTGATTCTGCTTGGTTAAAAGCAAAACAAGGACAGTTTGATTTAATATGTACGATGTATCATGATCAGCTAATGATACCTCTAAAATGTATAGATGCTTCAAAAATAGTAAATATTACTGCAGGGTTACCTTTTATTCGTACATCTCCAGGTCATGGAACAGCATTTGATATAGCAGGCAAAAACGTAGCAAACCCAAGTGCCATGATAGAATCAATGATTTATGCTGCAAAATATTTATTTAAACAAACATGAAATTTTTAAATTTTTCTGATATTTTTTTAGACAAAGTGGTTGACATTGAAAATAAATCTTTCCTTAAACCTTGGACTAAGGAAATGTTTTTAGAGTCAAAAAATAATAATTGTGTTATATTTAAGGTCTTAATTGTAGATGAAATATTAATTGGCTATTATGTAATAGATCATTTTGAAAATGAAATGGAAATATTACGCATTGCAGTTTGTCACAAATTTAGAAATAAATCTTTTGGAAAGGCTATGCTTACTGATATATTAAGTGTAGCTTCCATTGAAAAAGTAAAATTTATATTTCTTGAAGTTAGAAAATCAAATATAATTGCATTAAAACTATATAAAATTTTTGGATTTAAAGAAATAGGAGTACGTAAAAAATATTATAAAACTGAAGATGCTTTAATATTAAAGCATTGTTTATAAGAGATTATCTGCAATGAAATGGAAAGTATCACTTTTAATTTTATGTTTTGCTTTAGTGTCATTAAATAAATTTTCTTTTGCAACAAAATATGATGCTTATAAAGCATTTTTGCAAGGGATGTATAGTTTAAAGACAAGGAGTATAACCGAAACCATAAATAAGCTAGAATATGTCACGGAGCTTGACAAAAATGCAATGGTAGCGCATGGCAATCTTGCATATCTTTATTTACGAGGGGAAAAACAAGACAAAGCTTTAGAAATAGCACAAGAGTTAGAAAAACTTGACGGGAATAATCCAAAAACCACTTCTTCATTAGCTGTTTTTTATATGATAGCAAACAAGCTTAAACTTGCTAAAGAATTTTGGGAAAAGACTCTTAAACTTGATCCAGAAAATGAAGTTGCAATAGCCTACATAGCGTCTTTATATCAATTTGATAATAAGTTAGAAAAATCTTTAGATTATTGGACAAAATTTTCTCAACAACAGCCAGACAATCCTTTAAGCTATTTGCAACTTGCTAATATACAAGAAAAATTAGGTCTACATCAAGAAGCGTTAAAATCATACGATAAAACTATAAAAATCAATCCAAATATTAGAAATGCCTTTCTATCTAAAGCTCATATTTACGAAAGTTTAGGACAAGTGAAACTAGCTATAAAAGAATATAAAAAATATATAGCGAATTTTCCTGATGATGTAAATGTACTTTCTCAGCTAGGAAAGTGTTATTATGATATGAAAAATTATTCTGATGCAAAAGATATTTTATTTAAAGCAAAAAAAATATCTTTTGACGATATAAAAACAAATTATTGGCTTGCAATGGTTTATGAAAAAACTAAACAAATTGATAAAGCTATTCCTGTATTTAAAATTGTTGTAAATAAAGATCAAAGAAATATTGCATTTTTAACAAGGCTTGGTCATTACTATGCTTTAAAACAAAATTATAAGCAAGCAGAAAAATACTTTTTAAAAGCTTTAACAATAGAACCGAATAATAAAAATATACTTTACTTAGCATCTTTAAATTATATAGATTGGGGCAAGTATAATGAAGCTATAGAATACCTTAACAAAATAATAAAAGAATCTCCTGATTTTGCAGATGCTTATTTTTATTTGGGAATTTCTTATGATAAGGACAAAAAGTTTTCTCAAGCAGAAAAGGCTCTTTTACAGGCAATAAAATTAAATCCACAACATTCACAAGCGCTTAATTATTTAGGATACAGTTATGCACAACAGGGTATTAAATTAGATGGATCAAAAGAATTCATTGCTAAATCTTTAGGTTTAGAGCCAAAAAATAGTAACTTTATGGATTCTTTAGGTCGGCTTTATTTTAAGTTGGAAAATTTCTATCTAGCAGAAAAAACATTTATTTATGCACTCAGTATTATGCAAACACCTCTTACATATACTCATTTAGGCGACACTTATCTTGCCTTAAAAAATTATACAAAAGCGTGGATTTCATATTCTTTATCTTATGACTCAAAACAAGATAAATTAATTAAAAACAAGTTACATTTTGTTCAATCACAAATGCCCAAAGAGGAACTGTACAAGTTAATGTTATTAAGAAGCAAAAGTAATTACGATAGACTTTTATCGTTTAAAACAGGATTCAGGGCAAAAATTAGCTCAAGAATTTTAAGTAAAAAGCTTTATTTATATATGTCGTATAGTAAGGGGGAAAATATAAAATTTGATTTCCCGTCTTTGTTTGTTATAGGTGGGATGTCTGTAACAATTGCAGGTAAGACTGTAAAAATTGATCCTGAAGCTGCAAAAAATGAAATACCTCAATTCTTGCTTGATATAATAGATCAATTCTGTATTATATTTAGTGAAGATTTTTATGCACAGTTTTTAGATGTAAAACCTATAGAAAAAGGTAGTAATTTAATATATTCAAAAAACAATTCTAGTTTGACAATAAATTCCAATACTGCATTGATAGAAAGTTTATCGCAAAACAATATATTAATAGAATTTTTAAAGTATAAAGTTTTTTTAGCATCAAAGGTGCCAGTAGAAATAAAAATATTTATACCTTCTTCAAATATAAAAGTAATATTGGAAGCTACAAAAATTTTTGAAATCAGGGAATAAGAAAGACTTAAGATTTTAGACAGGCTCTTAAATAAAACCTGACTTTAGCATTAGGGTTCCCCCAAACCTCCTTTTTTATGAGTGATTTTCCTATTTTTCGTTAAAGCGGTCAAGTCAAGTAAATAACATCCCATGCCCATCTCAATTTCAGGTTTTCCAATATGTTCTTTGCCTGCAATTTTCTATAACTGCTGTACGTAATATTTCTATTCTGCTAATAAATTTCTTAATGCTTAATATTAAAAAAAGTAGTTTAAAT
>NZ_JAITJM010000033.1:0-11244 GCF_031278955.1 Candidatus Endomicrobiellum cubanum
TGCTTTTAAAAGAGAGGAATAGATTTTCAAAGGGACTTTTCCCATGGATTGGTTTTAAAACAAAATATTTTGAGTATAAAAATATAAAGCGAGCATTTGGTAAAAGCAAATGGGGGGGGGACAGTATGGTTTGTTCTTTCACTGTTTTGTTGTATGATACTATATTGCTTTGTTAGATTTCTTTCAATCAAATGTATTAAATATAAAGAAATTTTAATATTATTTTTAAGTTTAGTTTTGGGAAGTTTGGGGTACTTAATAATAAACAGGAGAGGTATTCTTCCATGGAGATTCGAAATATCATTATTGGTAATTCCAATTGTACATACGGGTTATATTTGTAAAACTATATGGGATAAAATAAGACTATCGGGCTTTTTAGCAATAACTTCATTAGGGGTATTAAGTTGGGCTGCTTTTAAAGCTAAAATACATGTCGCTTTTTTTGAACCATTGCCCAGCCCATTCACATTAATGCTAGTGACTTTTAGTGGAATATATTTTAATTTGTACATTGCCCAGCTAATAATGAAGCTCCATTATATTGCAAAGCTTATCATTTATTTAGGGAGGAACTCGTTCCATATAATGGCTTTACATTTTCTTGCGTTTAAATTAATTAATTTTATTGATGTTATAATAAACAATATTATTGCTCAATTTCCTACATCAGATGCTTCTTGGTGGTTTTTGTACACAATTTCTGGGGTTTTCTTTCCACCTCTGTTGATTTTTCTTGTGAGCAAAATCCTTCTTTTTTTTAAAACCCGACTTAACCAGTAAAAGGGAAAAAGGAAGGATTTATTCATAAAAAAGAAAGATAAGGAGAATCTTAATGGATAAGTTAGGTTTTAAAAAAAATCAAAAAAAAGTTTTAGTAACAGGTGCTCAAGGCATGCTGGGGCAAGACTTATGCAATATTTTAGAAAAAGAAGGGTTTCTGGTTATAAAAACAAATCGAAGCAACTTAGATATTACTGATTTTAAAGTTGTTGAAAAGTTTTTAAATGAGAAAAAACCTGACTTTGTAACACATTGCGCAGCTTATACAAATGTAGATAAAGCAGAAAGTGATTATGATACAGCGTATATGATAAATGTCGTTGGTACAGAGAATGTAGCTAAAGTTTGCTCTAAGCTTGATATAATAATAGTTTATATTTCAACAGATTATGTTTTTGATGGCGCTAAAAGTAGTCCTTATATACCAGAAGATAAAACAAATCCATTAAATAAATATGGTTTAACTAAGTTACAAGGGGAAGAAGTAGTTAAACAATATTGTAAAAAGTATTATATTGTACGTACAAGTTGGCTTTATGGATATTATGGTAACAATTTTGTAGATACAATACTTTCAATTGTTAAAAAACCAGAAATAAAGCTTGTGGAGGATCAAATTGGATGTCCTACTTGGACAGTTGATTTATCGAATGGTATTTTAAATATTTTTAATAAACCATATGGTATTTATCATATTTGTGGGACTGGTCAGGCAAGTTGGTATGAGTTTGCCTGCGAGATTTTTATGCAGACAGGATTAAAGGTTAATGTTAGACCATGTTCATCCAATGAATTTCCACGTCCAGCTAAACGTCCTAAATATTCTGTTATGGACAATGGAGGGGCTTACAGAAGTTGGAAAGAAGCATTAAGGAATTACTTAATGCTAACTAAGAGGATTTAAATGAAAGGAATTGTTCTAGCAGGTGGAGCAGGTACTAGGTTATACCCTATTACAATGTCGATTTCAAAACAGCTACTGCCAATTTATGATAAGCCTATGATATATTATCCACTTTCTGTTTTAATGTTAGCAGGCATTAAGGAAATTCTTATTATTTCTACCCCACAGGATTTACCGAACTTTAAACATTTACTAGGTAATGGGCAGCAGTTTGGATTGAGTTTGTCTTATAAAGAACAACCTTCTCCAGATGGTCTCGCACAAGCATTTATTTTAGGAGAAGAGTTTATTGATAAAGATAATGTTGCTCTTATTTTGGGAGATAATATTTTTTATGGGGCTAATTTTTCAAGAATTTTGAACCGGGCTAAAGAAAATATAATAAGAGGGAATGCAACTGTTTTTGCTTATAATGTAAAAGATCCACAAAGGTTTGGTATAATAGAGTTTGATAAAAATGGCAAAGTAAAATCGCTTGAAGAAAAACCTGCAAAACCGAAATCAAATTATGCTGTAACAGGCTTATATTTTTATGATAATAAAGTAGTTGAATATGCTAAAAGTTTAAAACCTTCAAAGCGTGGAGAATTAGAAATTACAGATTTAAATAATATTTATTTGCAAAATAATGTTTTAAGTGTAGAATGTTTAGGACGTGGTTTTAGTTGGCTTGATACAGGCACGCCAGAGGCTCTTTTACAAGCAGCTTTATATGTGCAAACAATAGAGATTAACCAAGGTACTAAAATAGCGTGTCTTGAAGAAATTGCTTATAATATGCAATTTGTGCCAAAAGATGAAATATTAAGTAATATGGAAAGATATAAGAATAATGATTATTATAAGTATGTTCAATATGTTGTCAAATAATTTTAAAAAAAGAGAGGGAATAATTTTGTATTAGTTTAAGTTAAAATAAAAGCATAGAGATTGTTTTGAAAACATTTTGTTTTAAGTATACTTTATGAATATCCTCACAGCAAGCTTTGGATATAGAACAAGTATAAAATCAATTATTAAAAAAGAGAGCTAATTAATGAAGTCATTAAAAATTAATCAATATTGTCCAAAAATGGATATTTTATTTTTTTCAATAATTCCTTATAATTTTCATTATTATCAAAGGCCACAACACATAGTTAATTATTTTACTGAAAATGGATATAAAGTTCATTATTTTAATCCAAATTTTAATAAAATAAAAGTTGACATAACCAAAATCAAAAAAAATCTTAGAATGATAAATTTAAAGTCCCAGAATAAGCATATTTCGGAAATGCTTTCTATTGAATCTTTGCAAGAGATTTATAATCAGTTAGATAATTACATTATAGATACAGGAATTTATGATTTTTTTATTTTTATTGAGTTTCCCTATTGGGCAGATGTGGTAGAGTACTTGGTTGGGAAATATAATATTAAGGTTGTTTTTGATGTTTTGGATGAATTTTTAGGATTTCATCCAGGAGATAATAATTTAGTAAATCAACTAAACAATTTAGTAAATAAATCCGATTTGTTGATAGCAACATCAGAGTATCTATATAAAAAAGTAGCAGATATATTAGCAAAAGAAAAAAAAGAGCCTTTAGTATCCTCAACTTGTAGTGTAAATAATAAATTACATTTAATTAGAAATGGAACAGAGTTTGAAAGATTTAATAAGTATGCTTCTAGGAACATTAGTAAAACAATGTTCAAAAAGGAGCTCGGGTTTAAGGATGTTGCTGCAACAATTGGTTACTATGGATGTCTTGCAAGTTGGTTTGATTTTGATAAGGTATATTACCTTGCTAAGAATAGACCAGAATATGAAGTTATTTTGATTGGCAATATTGAGAAGGAAACCGAACAGGAAATTAGAAGATTAAAGACGTTAGATAATGTAAAATTATTAGGGCATAAAGACTATAAAGATCTTCCCAAGTATTTAAAGATTTTTGACGTTGCGAT
Source organism: Candidatus Endomicrobiellum cubanum (assembly GCF_031278955.1). NCBI lineage: Bacteria > Pseudomonadati > Elusimicrobiota > Endomicrobiia > Endomicrobiales > Endomicrobiaceae > Candidatus Endomicrobiellum > Candidatus Endomicrobiellum cubanum. The sequence continues at coordinate 3,641 of NZ_JAITJM010000033.1, forward strand.
TATTCCCTTTAAATCAGATTTAGACCTTATAAAAGCAACAAATCCAGTTAAATTCTATGAATATCTAAGTTTAGGTAAAAAAATAGTTGCTACTAGAATCCCAGAGCTTTTAAAATATGAAAACAAGTTTGTTTATTTATCCAATGAAAATACTAAATTCACGGAATATATTGATAAATGTGTACAAGAAAAAGATATATTAGTTTCTTATGATGAAAAAATAAAGTTTGCTAAAACTCAAAGTTGGAATTTGAGAATTAAAGAAATAGAAGAATTAATGCTTAATTTGTATGAAAAAGCAAGTATTATAATCGTTACATATAATAATTTAAAGTTTACAAAAAAGTGCGTAAACAGTATTTTTAAAAGGACAATGTATCCTAATTATGAGATAATAATTATCGACAATAAATCAAATGATGGGAGTAAGAAATATCTAACGAAGTTAGCAAAACGATATGGCAATGTAAAATTTATTCAAAATAATGAAAATTTAGGTTTTGCAAAGGCCAATAATATTGGATTACAACAAGCTTCAGGAGATTATATTGTACTATTGAATAATGATACAATCGTTATGCATGGATGGTTATCAGGATTTATTCGTCATTTGTCTAAAGGAAGAAGAATTGTTGGAGCAGTAACAAATCGTATAGGGAATGAAGCACAAATAAACGATTGCCCCAAGGGTAATTTAAAAGAAATAGAGCAGTTCGCACAAAAATACGTAAGAGAACATTTTAATGAGGAGTATAGGGATATTAAAGTTCTTGCTATGTTTGCTTTTAGTATGAGCAGAGAGACTTTTAATTCTATTGGTTACTTGGATGAGAGATTTAATATTGGAATGTTTGAGGATGATGATTATTCTTTGCGGGCTAAAGGGGAAAAATTTGAGATTGTTTGTGCAGAGGATGTTTTTATATATCATCACGGAAGTGCGAGTCTATCAAAAGTAAATAAAACCATATTTAGAGAGATTTTCTTGAAAAATAAAAGTTTATTTGAGAGTAAGTGGGGTATAAAATGGGAAGTTCACAAATATAGAGTGGCGGATCAAAGATTTTTTAATAATAGTAATTATAAGAAGGGTTATAATGAACATACTCATAAGATAATAAGTTTATTTGGAATAAAAATTAAATTGAATAGAAGTAGTAGATTGGAAAAAAAGTTATGGCAGCATGGGCAAGAGATAAAACAGCATGGGCAAGAGATAAAACACTTATATAAAAAGAAGGGTAGAAATTTATTGTTTATAGGAATCGATTTTAGAAATTCACTATTTCAAAGACCCCAACAAATGGTTTTACAAATGGCGAAGAAACAAAATAATATTTTCTGTATTTCATTTTCTGGGTTGAAGAAAATATTATATTACAGAAAGAATTTGTATGGTTTAGATTTAGATATTAATGAGCAGGTGTCAGATAATAGAAGTATTCGTAACTTATTAAAATCTAACAAAAAATTCAAATCATACATTGTTTTATATTCTTCAACAAGTGTAATTAGGCTAAAAGAGATTATGGAGTTAAAGAAGAAGGGAAATCATATTATATATTCATATATTGATAGAATTTCAGAACAAATTTTTGGCGCCACACACACACAAGATATATTAGAAATATTTAATAATTTAGAAAAGATAGACCCGGTTTTAATAATTGCAAGTGCGAAAAATTTATATAAAGAAATGCTCCTAAGGTTTCCAGAGAAAAAAGTTGTGTTAATACCAAATGGAGTAGAAATTGAAAATTTTAGTTTAGATGCAGCTGAAATTCCTAAAGATATGGAGAAAATCTTACATGAAAATAAGACAATCATAGGTTATTACGGAGCAATGGCGCCCTGGTTGGATTATGAGCTGTTGAATAAATTAGCTGCAGAAAGGCCAAATTACAACTTTGTATATATTGGTTGTGATTATAATGACAGTTTACACAAGCTAAATAAAAGAAGTAATGTACATTTTTTGGGACAGAAAGAATATAAGGAGCTAGGGGAATATAGTATTTTATTTGATGTTTGTACAATTCCATTTTGTGAAGGGGAGATTGCAAAATCAACTTCACCGTTAAAGTTATTTGAATATATGGCTGCAAGAAAGCCAGTTGTTGTTACAAAAGATTTAGTGGAGTGTTATGGGTATGAAGGAGTGCTAGTTTCAAAGAATCATGATGATTTTATTAATAATATAGATAGAGCTTTAGAACTAGGGAGGAATGAAAATATAAAAAATAAACTTTTTGAGTATGCAAGTCAAAACACTTGGGCTAAAAGGGCGTCTATTATTGTTGAAAAAATTACAGAAATTGAAGAGAGGTTGTAATGGAAAAACAACGAAATTCTTTTATAGAAAATTTACTTTCGTTTCGCAATGAGGGGACTCATAAAGTAATAACAGTGTTTGGATTTAAAATAAAAATTAAGTTGAAAAGACTTGTGTTAGAGAGAATATTGGAACAGCAAAAACAGGAGTTGGAACAGCAAAAACAGGAGTTGGGAGCTTTTATGTCTGATAAAAATCTAATAGATATTTATAATAAAAGTAAAAAATGGATATATATCAATACGATCTCTGAGAAAGGGATTGTTGTTCAATCAACCTCTGAAGGGTCTAATATATATGAAGGGATTGCCTATCCTGAAGTTACAGGATATTTTATACCTTCATTACTAAATTGGGGGCATCGCAAACTGGCTATCCAGTATGCAAAATGGTTAGTTAATATTCAACATAGAGATGGGTCATGGTTTGATTATTTTGATAACAGTCCTTATATTTTTGACACAGCACAGGTTTTAAAAGGATTAATTGCTATTTATCCAATTATGCCAGAAGTCAAAGATAGTATCTTAAAGGGATGTGATTGGATTATATCTAAAATTGAAGAGAACGGAAGATTACAATTTATAGATAGAAGTCTAATGCAACTTTCAAGTACTACTGAGCTAATACATTTATATTGTCTTTCCCCTTTAGTTGATGCTGGCAAGTTATTTAATAAGCCAGAATATATTGAAATAACTAAAAAGGTTCTTTCATATTATAAAGGTGAAATCAATAAGATACTGGATTTTCACACACTTTCTCATTTCTATGCTTACATATTAGACGCTTTGTTGGATCTTGGTGAAATTGATTTAGTAAAACAAGCTATGGAGAAAGTTTCGAAATTACAAAGAAAGAGCGGAGCTGTGCCTGCGTATAAAAATGTTGAATGGGTTTGTTCAGTTGGTTTGTTCCAGTTTTCTATTATATGGTATAAGTTAAGAGAAAAAGAAAGAGCAGATAGAGCATTTGATTTTGCATGTTCTATGCAAAATGAGTCTGGTGGTTGGTATGGAAGTAAAGGAGAGGGTGCAGATTATAATCCTAAAGATGAAATTTCTTGGGCGAATAAATATTTTCTTGATGCTCTATCTTTAAAAATATCTACACATTTTGCTTCTACAGGAATAGAAAGTACTACGGATGAATATCCTTTGGTTGATAAAATTCAAAATAACGATGGAAGACTGCTTACTGTTTTACATAATATCAGCAAGTCTTCCAAAGTTTTAGAGGTTGGATGTGGATTTGGTCGTATTTTAAAGGAAGTAAAAAAACAATATCCGGATGTTGAAGCTTATGGAATAGATTTAGATGAGTCTATTTTGCAAAGGCTTCCATCAGAAATTAATTCTAAAGTTGGTTCAATACTTAAAATACCTTATGAAGATAATACTTTTGATTTTGTTTTTTGTGTTGAAGTACTAGAGCATGCAATAGATATCGAAAATGCAATAGAAGAACTTTTTAGAGTTACAAAACCAGGAGGGAAGGTTTTAATACTTGATAAAAATATTGAATGTTGGGGGAAGTATCAGACTCCCACTTGGGAACAATGGTTTGATAAAAAAGACTTGGTTGAATTGATGAAAAAATGGAGTATAGAAATTAGTGTACTAGAAGATATTCCATATGATGACAATGATGGAAAAGAGGGACTGTTTATGGCTTGGACGGGGAGAAAAAAGATATGAAAGAGTCCTGTTCAGTATGTCCAATGCCGTTTTATGTAGGAACAGTAACTTTTCGAGGTGATGTTTATAGTTGTTGTCAAGCTCATTTCAAAAAGCCTTATATTTTCGGAAATTTAAATGAACAAAATTTTGAACAAATATGGTACGGGCAAAAAGCAAAGTATTTAAGAAACAAAATAATAAATAAAGATTATTCTTTATGTGATTTGGATAAACATTGTAACATAAATGATAATGTAAGTAGGTTATTAATTGATACTCTTTTACCTGGCCAACTAGAACTAGACCCCCCCCCCTTCCCGGTTGTGGTTATTTTGTCTTTAGATTGGGTTTGCAATTTTGCCTGTGTGACTTGCAGAGATAGGGTCTACATGAAAGAAGGGATAAACTATATTGCTCTCCCTCATAAAGGCATTTATGAGGCTTTGCAAAATTGTCAGGTTGTTGTTGTTGAGGGATCTGGAGAGTTGTTTGCTTCTAAAGTTTCTCAAAATGTAGTTCAAGATATTGTTAATAAGTTCCCTAATATGCAGTTTGTGTTACATACAAACGGATCTTTGTCTAATGAAAAAAATATTTCTTTATTGTTCGGTAATGAATATTTAAAGAAATTATACGGAGTAGAAGTATCTGTACATAGCTGTACCGATAAAGTGCATAGATTATTTACGAGAACAAATACTTTTGAAGCTGTTCGAAAAAACTTAGAATGGTTTTCATATTTGAAAAGATCTGGGAAAATAAAAATTTTCATATTAGTTTTTGTGGTTACAGACGTAAATTATTATGAAATGCCGATGTTTGTTAGTTATGCCAATAGTCTTAAATGTAATATAGAAGTGTCATTTTGGAATTATAGAAAATGGAATAACATTTGTGACTTCGATTCTTTAAATATTTTAGATCCTTCTCATCCTGAACATAGGCGTTTTAAAGCCATGATGATACGATATAAGAAAATATTTTCTGCTCCGCATGTACATTTATGTCCAATTCTTAGAACATATATTAAAGAAGAAAGCGATTAATAATAGAGATTTTGAAGAGGAGCTGGTATGATTAAAATGGCTAAAAATTGTAAAAAGTGGTTAAATTTTTTTTTACGATTTAATAGACAAAATATTAATAGTAAGAAGTTAAAATTTGAATTTGAAATATTAGGGGAGTATGATTATAAAATTTTATCAATTATAGGGAAGAGCCTTAGTATGTTAGGACATAGTGTTAATTATTATCTTACAAGTGAGGAAGAACTTGGAAATTTGTATGATAAGAAGTTTGCTGAATATATCAAAAGTAAAAATATACCAAATTTAACTTTTATAAGAGACTACAGTGTAGATGCTTGTATTTCATTACAGGCTCCATTGCTAAATGCTAGAAAATATATACGTAATATAAAAATACTTTATGGAGTAAACTTTATACAACAACATGGTTTTACAGCACACAAAAGTACATTATTATATTTAGATGGGGTTTTAAGTCACGGGCCATACACTACAAGTCAGATTTCAAAATATATTCCGAAATCGCGAATTGTAAACATAAATGGAATAATCTCATGTGATGAGTGTCTTCGCAAAGATATAAGCAAAGAGGAGATATTAAAAAAAAATGGTATTGGCTTTGATAAAAAGATTATAGTGTATATGCCGACCTGGGATGAGCATAGTAGTATTGACTTATTTTACGAAGCTTTATTAGACCTTAGAGAAAAGTATACTTTAATAACAAGGCCTCATGATTCTATATATGTGACTTATCATGGCTCTAAAGATGGTTATTATGAACGCGAAGATCCAGAAAATTTTGTAACATACAGGTTTAATCAATTTGAAAGGATAACTAAACTTGAAAAAATATCGACACACATATTAAAAATGAATGTGCCACTCCATGAATTGGTTGCAATTGCAGATATATTACTTATTGATTCTAAGAGTGGAGTTATGACAGAAACTTTATTATGTGATGAGTCTAAACCGATTGTAGGTTTAACGCCTTTATATAACTATGATATAGCAAAAAGATATGATAAAAAAATATTAGAAGTAGGGCCTATACTAAATAATCCTGATCACTTAGTCAAAACAGTAGAAAATTTGCTGTTAAATGATAATTTTAAGATAGGGAGAAAAAAGATCAAAAAACTTTGTTTTGGTAAAAAATGCGACCGTTCCTTAGAAAATAGTGTTGTTGGAATTCTTAAGTTAGCAAATATGCCAACGAACAACGAACAACGAACAACTGTATCAAATATTAATAGAAAAAATAAAAAGAGTAGAATTGTTTTTATTGTAAGAGAACCTGCTAAGAATTACTTTACGCATTTGTATAAAGAATTAGAAAGTGATGGTAATAAGTTTGAACCTATAGTTGTTGTAATAAAGCATATACAACATACTATGGAAGATTATAATAAATCTTTAATTTTTTTTAAGAGTTTATACTCAAATGTCTTTAAAGGGTATGATGAAGACAATGAGCAATCTGTTGATTTGAGAGAACTTAGTCCAGATGTTGTGTTTTATGATCAACCCTGGTGCTTACCTCCGAAATATACAGTGGAATATGTTTCACAATTTGCGCGTACTTGTTATATTCCGTACGCATACGCAGACCCCCCCAAAATAATACGTTTATTAGCCGAGTCTTTTTATTTGAAGCTGTGGAAATATTTTGTGGTGAAAGGGAGTGCAAAACAGCTCTATCCTTTATTAAAATCCAGGAAGTCATTGATGCATATTGCAGGGCATGTTAAGCTAGATGCATTTAAAAGCCACTATAATCGGAATAATAAATTTTATGTAATTTTTGCTCCACATAGTTCTATTACCGAAAATAGCATATTGAAGTACGGGACTTTTAAATGGAGCGGGTTATATATGTTAGAATTTGCACAGCAACATAAAAATTTTAATTGGCTTTTTAAACCGCATCCTAGTCTAAAATATAATTTAGTTCATGAAAAAGTAATGACTAAGACTGAGGCAGAAAATTATTATAATGAATGGGAAAAGGTTGGGGATGCTTTTTACGATGGAGATTATTTTGATTTTTTTAAAAATTCTCAGGTTTTAATTACTGATTGTGGTTCATTTTTAGTAGAATATTTGCCAACAGGGAACCCTTGTATTCATTTACGTAGTAAAATGATAGAAAGTGTGAGTGACTATTATAGTTGTATAAATATTGAAGTAATGAAAGTTTATTATCAATCATGGAATATAAACGACTTAGAAAAAAACTTATATAAGCTTCTTATTGAAAAAAAAGATCCGATGAAATATAAAAGATTAAAGGTGATACGAAAATTGGGATTGGATAAGTACAATAATTCCTCCAAGGTTATAAACTATTTACGAGATCAACTATCCTGTTTACCGGTCAAGAGAGGTGCTAAAATCTTGCAATAGGATTCAAAAAATGAGTGAGAATAAAATTGTAGCCAACAGCCAACAGCCAACCTTTTTAAAAGCGTTATTTGGTGTCATTGTGAGTGGACGCGAAGCAATGCTGAAAGAAAGTCTCACATTCCCAAACTTGCAGTAATTCTACACTTGTATTATCTG
>NZ_JAITJM010000035.1:0-13487 GCF_031278955.1 Candidatus Endomicrobiellum cubanum
GTTGCTAAAGAGTTCCTCTAAAAAATGAATATCCTTTTGCTATACTGTGTTAAAAAACTTGTGTTTATCGTTTTTTTCTTTGCTTTGTCAAAAATTTATAGCAATTATACACATTAGAATTTTTAAGAGCCCATAAAAGGAGTTTTGTGATATGACAAATTTAAAATTGGTGTCTGCTAATGTAAGAAAAGATATTATTAAAATGCTTGAGTTTGCAGGTTCTGGCCATCCTGGCGGTAGTTTATCGTCTGTTGAACTTGTAGTAAGTTTATATTTTAAACATATGAAATTTTCTCCTAAAAATACAAACGATCCAGACAGAGATTATTTCATTTTGTCTAAAGGGCATGCTTGTCCAGCCTTGTATGCAGTTTTGGCGCAACTTGAATGCTTTGATTTAAATGAAATTTGTACTTTAAGGAAAGCTGGAAGTAGACTTCAAGGTCACCCTGCAAAAGATAAGGAGTTGCCAGGTATAGAGGTTTCTACTGGTTCTTTGGGATATGGTTTATCAATAGGCGCAGGTATTGCTGTAGGAATGAAACAGGCAAAAAGGGATAATAAAGTTTATGTTCTTATGGGAGATGGAGAACAACAGGAAGGTAGCATTTGGGAAGCTGCTATGTCGGCATCTCACTATGGATTAAATAATCTTTGCGCTATTGTTGACGACAATGGGTTACAAATAGATGGTTTAACAAAAGATGTTATGAATGTTGAACCTTTAGTAGACAAATATAAAGCGTTTGGTTGGAATGTGATAGAGGTCGATGGACATAATTTAGATGAAATTGATAATGCCTATTTAAAATTTAAAACGGAAAAGCAGAAGCCTACAGTAATAATAGCAAAAACAATTAAAGGTAAGGGCGTTTCGTATATGGAAAATCAGACTCAGTGGCATGGGAAGGTTCCATCTAAAGAATTAATTGAACAAGCATTATTAGAAATTGACGAATCAATAAAATAGATTGTATTTTTAGGAGAAAATATATGGTGGAAACTTTTGGTAAAAAAGCTACGAGGTTTGGGTTTGGAGAAGGACTTGTTGAGCTTGGAAAGAAAGATTCCAAAGTGTTCGTTTTAGGTGCAGATACAATTTCGTCCGTTGCGATAGATGGTTTTAAGAAAATGTTTCCAGATAGATTTTTAAATGTTGGAATTGCAGAAACAAACTTAGTCGGTATGGCAGCAGGTCTTGCTGTTGCGGGATTTATCCCTTTTGTTGCTACGTATGGTGTTTTTGCCTCAGGTAGACCTTGGGAGCAAATAAGAACAACTGTTTGTTATTCCAACTTAAATGTTAAAATAGGAGGCTCTCATTCTGGTCTTATGGTAGGACCAGATGGTGCAACTCATCAAGCTTTGGAAGAAATTGCAATAATGAGATGTATTCCAAATATGAAAGTTATATCTCCATGTGATTTAATTGAAACTAAAAAAGCTGTAATTGCAAGTGCTTATTGCGATGGTCCTGTTTATATAAGATATGGAAGAGAGAATACTCCAATATTTACAAAAGAAAATACTCCTTTTGAAATAGGCAAAGCTAATGTTTTAAGAGATGGGAAAGATGTTGCTATTCTAGCTTGTGGCACTATGGTTTATGAATCTTTGATGGCCGCAGAAGTTTTAGAGAAAAAAGGTATTAAAGCAAGAGTTGTAAATATACACACAATTAAACCTATAGATGAAAATGCTATTATTGATGCAGCTAAAGACTGTGGCGCAATTGTAACTGCTGAAGAACATCAGATTTCCGGCGGGTTTGGTTCTGCAGTTAGTGAAGTTTTAGTAAGAAATTATCCAGTACCTGTTGAAATGATAGCTGTAAACGACAAGTTTGGGCAATCAGGTGAGGGAGTGGATTTAATAGTAAAATATGGATTAAAAGATATAAATATTGCAGAGGCGGCATTAAAAGTGTTGAAGAGAAAATAATTATGAAAAAAAGAGTTGTGCTAATTGTTTTAGATAGTGCAGGTATTGGAGAACTTCCAGATTCTGCTATATATAAAGACAAAGGCACAAACACAATAGGTCATATTTTTGACTTTATTGGTAACTCTTTTTCTTTGCCTAATATGGCAAAGTTAGGGCTTTATAAAATAATAAATACTAAAAATGTTTTACCTGATGTTTTTGTAGAAGGATGCTATGGTAAGATGATGACCAAGTCTCCAGCTAAAGATACAACTGCAGGACACTGGGAAATGGCAGGTATAATTTTAAAAAAACCTTTCCCTGTATACCCAAATGGGTTTCCAAAAGAACTTATAGAAAGGTTTGAACAAAAAATAGGGACGCGCATACTAGGTAATATTGTAGCTTCTGGTACTGAAATAATAAAAGATTTAGGAAAAAAACATCAAGAAACCGGTTTTCCTATAGTTTATACTTCTGCTGATTCTGTTTTTCAAATTGCAGCTCATGAACAGATTTTTGGTCTTGTAAGACTTTACGAAATTTGCCAAATAGCAAGAAATATTTTAGTGGGAGACAATGCTGTTGGCAGAGTTATTGCTAGGCCTTTTATAGGTCAAGACGGTAATTATGTGCGAACTTCAAATAGGAAAGATTACTCATTAACTCCACTAGAAACAACTATTTTAGATGAACTTAAAAGTTCTGGCTCAGATGTTGTAGGTATAGGGAAGATACCTGATATTTTTAATGCTAAGGGAATAACTAAATCTGTTCATACTACAGGAAATTTTAATGGTATGGATGTTACTCTAGATGAATTGCATCAATCTTTTGAAAAAAATAAGTTAATTTTTACAAATCTTGTTGACTTTGACATGCTTTGGGGTCATCGTAGAAATGTAGAAGCGTATGCTAAAGGATTAAAAGATTTTGACAACTTTTTGCCAAAGCTCATAGAAAATTTACTTGAAGACGATATTCTTATTATCACAGCAGACCATGGTTGCGATCCAACATATAAGCTGCACACCGATCATACAAGGGAATATGTTCCAGTTCTAATGTATGGTAAAAAATTAAAAAAAGATATAAATATAGGCGTAAGAGATACTCTATCAGATATAGCTCAAACTATGGCTGATATTTTTGGTCTTCCCAAAATGAATAATGGCACAAGTTTTAAAGATGTGTTAATTTAGTAAATAAAAAAGCATAAGTGAAAGAATTTTTTTATAAAAAAAATGAGTTGAAAAAGAGAAAAATGGAAAATAATGAAATTAAAGAAGTTGAATTGCCAAGTTCACTAGAAAATGAAGCAAGAAGAAAGACCATATATCATCTTGTAGAACAGATATACACTGTTTGCCAGGAGAAACATTTAAGTATAAAAGCATTTGGGCTAACAGCTTCTGTTGGTTTGATGATACGCGAACACTTTCTGACAAAAAATGAACAAAAATATTACGATGAATTGTTCTCTAAATGGGAATTAAATAAAAAATAAATTATTACGGATTTTTTTGTAGTGATAAAATAAATTTGATTTTTTAAGGGAGAAGTGTGGAGCAAAATGTATTAGAAAAAATCAAAAAAACAACAAGGTACATCCTTTCTTTAAAAGGTTTTAAGCCGACAATTGCTATTGTTGCAGGTTCTGGTCTTAGCAATATGGAGAAGGGTTTTACGATCCTAAAGAAAATACAGTATTCAAAAATACCTCATTTCTCAAAAGTAACAGTCCAAGGACATAAAGGAGAGCTTCTTTTATGTTCCTATAAAAACAATAACATTTTAATATTCAATGGTAGATTTTCACTACTATGAAGGTTTTTCTCCAAAAAAGGTTGTTTATCCTATAAGGGTTATGAGTTTTTATACCTAAAAACTCTTGTAATAACAGCAGCCGTTGGGGCAATAAATAAAAAATATTCAGTAGGTGATATCGTTTTAATAAAAGATCATCTTAATTTTAGTGGGTACAATCCTCTAATAGGCGTGCATTTAGAAGATTTTGGTAAAAGGTTTCCCTCTGAAGTAAGGGCCTTTCAAAAACTCGGTGCAGACGTTGTTGGAATGTCTGTAGTGTATGAGGTAATAGTTGCTAGCCAAATGAATATAAATGTTTTAGGAATTGCCTACGTTTTAAATATGTCAACAAAGTTTAATGGTAAGGCTTTAACTCATGAAGAAGTACTAAAGAATGGCAAAAAGGTAAGTGATAAAATCTCAAAAATCATAAAGAAGGTTATATAAATGAGAGCTTACGATATAATATATAAAAAAAGACAAAACCAAGAGTTATCAAAAGAAGAAATAGATTTTATTGTTGCTTGTTACAATAATGGTGATATTCCAGATTACCAAATGTCTGCATTTTTAATGGCAATTTTTTTTGTTGATATGACAGACGAAGAAATTTTTTATTTAACGAATGCCATGATAAATTCCGGAGAGAAATTAGATTTGGCTATGTTAAATATGGCATCTGCTGATAAATATTCAATTGGCGGTGTAGGCGATGGGACATCCTTGATAGTTGCTCCTATTGTTGCCAGTTTAGGTATATGTGTTCCTATGATGGCAGAACATGGGTTAGGGCATACCGGTGGAACACTTGATAAACTAGAGTCTATTCCAGGATTTAGAACAAATATAGATAAAAAAGAATTTTTAAATATATTGGATTTAATTGGTGTTTCCATTATCGGGCAAACTACAGAAATTGTTCCTGTAGATAAAAAAATATATGCCCTAAGAAACGTTACTGCTACTGTAGAATCTATACCTTTAATATGCTCAAGCATAATGATTGCCGAAGGAGTAGAAAACCTTGTATTAGATGTTAAAGTAGGCACGGGTTCTTTTATGAAAACTTACGCTAATGCAACAAGACTTTCAGAAAAGATGATAAATATAGGTAAAAAGTTTAATGTAAATACCTCTGTAGTTATTAGTGATATGGATGCACCTTTAGGCAATTGTGCAGGAAATAGTTTGGAAATTAAGCAGGCAATAGAAATATTGAAGGGGAACTTAAAAAATGACCTATATGAACTTTCAATTTTTTTGTCTGCTCTTATGATCTATAATGTAAAAAAAACAATCACTTTGCAAGAAGCAAAAATTCTTGCTCAAAAACAAATAGACAGCGGAGCAGCTTTAGAAAAATTTCAAAGAATGGTTCATTTACAAGGTGGAGATGTGAGAGCTGTAGAAGATCCACAACAATTTCTTCCTAAGGCAAAATATAAAATGGAAATAAAGTCTATAGAGGAAGATTTTATTTCTTCTATGAATTCACAAAAAATTGGTATTGCAGAAATGCTTTCTGGTGCGGGAAGAGCAAAGAAAGAAGATACTATAGAGTACTCAGCAGGCGTTGTTTTTTATAAAAAAATTAACGAATATGTTAAAAAAAATGAGATTATTGCTGAGATTTTATACAATAGTCCAAGCCATATAGAAGAGGCTGTTGCTATGATAAACGATTCTTATACAATATCTGAAAATAAAAATATTAAAAGGGGTTTCTCTAAAAACCCTAATGTGTATAATTACTGTGAATTTTCTGACAATGGTAAGATAAAAACTTGTGCTTATCACACGATAAGCACAAGTTTTTAATGCTTCAGTACCCAAAAAGGGACAGTAAGGATATGCGTTAGGGGTTTTGAAACCCATTAATAAAGGAAACTATTTATGAGCAACGAAAGTGAAAGAAAATGGCATATAATGAAGGAAGATGTATCAAAAGTCGCCAAAATTGCTTTGTCTCTGCCAAAAGTCGCCAAAATTGCGGGAGTTTTAGTAAACAGAGGAATAGATACTGTAGAAAAAGTTAAAGAATTTTTAAACTGTGGAATAGAAAATTTACACAACCCTTTTTTGTTTTATGACACGCAAAAGGCAGTTGAAAAAATAAGAAAATCGCTCAAGCTTAAAGAAAAAATTTTAGTATATGGTGATAAAGATGTAGATGGCGTTACTTCTGTAAATGTTATTGTAAACACTTTAAGGATTTTAGGTGGAGATATTTTATGGTATGTTCCAGCTGAAGAGGGGTATGGTATTTCTAAAGATGTACTTTCAAGATTTGCTTTAGAAAAAGTTAAACTTTTAATTACTGTTGATAGCGGTATTTCTGCTATAGAAGAAGTTGATTATGCAAAACAGCTTGGAATGTATGTAATTCTTACAGACCATCATGAACCTCCTTATGAAGGTATACCTAAGGCGGACGCAGTTATTAATCCTAAAATTTTTGACTCTGGATATCCTTTTAGAGATATTGCTGGTTGTACAGTGGCGCTGAAACTTATGTATGCTTTAATATTTTCTTATCATGAGGAATATGATAAAGACATTTTATTATGCTATTGCCAAGAATCTTTGATAACATGTATACATATGAAAAATGGCATAAAATTGAATGAAAAAAAGTTTGATTCTGTTTCTGGAATAAAACATAATTTTAAAAATGTATTTAAAGTATATGTTAGTTCAAAAAATCTGAAAAGCAGTTTGTTGCAAGATATTTGTAATAGAATAGTAGTATTTAATGATATTATAGAAGATGTTTATTCTATTGAAAAAGCATACAAAAAAGAAATTTTAAAAGATAAAAATATAAAAAGTTTTTTTGAAAATAATCTTGACTTGTGTTGTCTTGGTACAATTGCAGATTCTGTGCCGTTAGTCCAAGAAAATAGAGCAATAGTAAAAAATGGTTTAGAAATAATAGAAAATAATCCGCATTCTCATACAGGTCTTGGTCTTTTAATAGATAATATTTTAATTTCAAAAGGAACTTCTAATATAACAGCAAAGCTGGTATCTTGGAATGTTACTCCTGTACTGAACTCTTCTGGTCGTATGTCAAAAGGTATTCTTTCAGCTAAGCTTCTTATGACAAAAGACTTAAAAAAAGCAAAAAAATTATATGAAGATATTCTTAAATTGAACAAGCATAGAAAGTATTTGCAGTCTGAAAATATTGAACAATTTAAACATCTTTTAAAAGAACAATGCAATTTAGAAAGCGATAAAGTTTTAATAGTAAAAGCGTCTAATCTAGAACACGGAGTTACAGGAATAATAGCTTCTCAGATGGTAAAGACGTATTCTAAGCCAGCTTTTTTGTTCATTACTGATGGGAAAGAAGCCACAGGAGCAGCTCGTTCTATTGAGGGATTTGATGTAGTAGCAGCTCTAGAAAGTGTAAAGGATATATTAATAAAATATGGTGGCCACAATCAGGCAGCAGGTTTTACTTTAAATGACTCTAAAATAGGAGAATTTATAAGAAGAATTTCTGATTATGCAAACAAAAATTTAGAAAAGACAAGTTATGATAAAACAATACTGATTGAAAATGAATTAAAAATATCTGATATTACTGTTGATTTTTACGAACAAGTTCAGACAATGGAACCTTTTGGTATGGGAAATGCTAAACCAATATTTTACATAAAAAATGTAACACCTACGGAAGTTACTGTTTTTGGTAATAAAGGAGAACACTTAAAATTTAAAATCTCTCATAAAGGTAGCAAAAATGTTCAAGCTGTTTTTTGGAATAAATCTAAATTTGCTAAAGCGGTAAAGTCTGAAGCTTTATTAGATGTTGCATTTTACGTTGATATAATAGAAAGGAATAGAAATAAATTGGTACAATTACAAGTTGTAGATATAAGACCTGCGTTGGCTTAAAGATGCCCCTAGTACATTAATAAATAGAAATTTGATGCACATTGCAAAAAAGAAAGTTTCTTAAATATAGAGTTTTCCAATGAAGGACTAAAAGATATACAAAAAATTTATAGTCTTGTTTGTTCCAATTTATCTAAAGTCTTGAACTCTTTTTATTTAGAGGATAAAAGTCTTAGTGAAAACATTATGCAAATCTATATAGATCTAGAAGAAATATCTTTAAAACAGAAGCATATAGCTCGTCTTCATGCAAATTTACAAGAATCTATTGAAACACAGGACTACATATGGATATTTTAGAGCAATACATTAAAATAAATTCTTCTATAGCAGATATTGTTAAAATACTTTCTCAGAGAGGATAAAGTCTAGCTTAGTTGATTGCTCCCGAGTTTTGACACTATATGAAAGGTTTGATAAAATAACGCTTAGGTTTTTAGACAGGCCCATTATTTTCAGAGGTTTTAAGAATGCTTAATTTTAAAGATAAAGATTTGTGTGTTGAACAAGTGAAGTTTATTGATATTGCAAAGAAATATGGTACAAGTGTATATGTTTACTCACAAAATAAAATAATAGATAATTTCGAAAAATACAAAAGAGCATTACCTGTTAACAAGGGAATGATTTGTTTTGCATGTAAAACAAATTCAAATTTTTCAATTCTAAAACTTCTTTCTAACCTTGGAGCAGGTGCAGACACAACTTCAGGTGGTGAAATTTTTAGATGTTTAAGAGCTAATTTTGTCCCTTCTAAAATTGTTTATGCTGGAGTAGGTAAAACTTTCCAAGAGATAGAATATGCTTTAAAAAGTAAAATTTTTATGTTTAATGTAGAGTCTTTTGAAGAGCTTGAAGCTATAAACAAGATAGCTCAGAAATTAAAGGTTAAAGCTAGAATTTCTTTTAGGATAAATCCATACGTAGATCCAGATACACATTCTTATATAGTTACTGGTAAAAAGGGTACAAAATTTGGTATTCCTTATGAAGATGCTATAAGTGCTTATTTGTTGGCCAAAAAAAAGAAGAATATTATAATTTCTGGTATACATTCCCATATAGGTTCACAGATTTTAGAAGTTGCCCCATTTAAACTTGCGGCGCAAAAAATAAAAAAAATAGTTGAACAAGTAGAGAAGCAAGGCATAAATATTGAATACATAAATTGTGGTGGCGGGCTTGGTATAGAATATAAAAATAATCAAAAAGTTCCATTAGTGAAAAATCTTATGTCTGAAATATTTTCTGTTTTTGATAAAGATAAAAAATTTATTTTTGAGCCAGGTCGTTCAATAGTAGGTGCTGCTGGATATTTGTTAACAAAAGTTATATATCGCAAAAAGTCTGGTGAAAAAAGTTTTCTTATTACAGATGCAGGAATGAACGACTTGATAAGACCTACTTTGTATGGTGCATATCACGACATAATACCTATTAAAAAAACTTTAGCTAAAAAAGTTAAAAGTGACGTTGTAGGTCCTGTATGTGAAAGTGGAGACTTTTTAGGTAGAGATAGGATGCTTCCAATATTGCCACAGGGAGAGCATCTTGTAGTTAAGTGTGCTGGTGCTTATGGAGCGGCAATGTCTTCTTCCTATAATTCTAGACCATTGCTTGCAGAGGTTTTAGTTTCAAAAAATAAGACTTTTTTAATTAGAAAAAGAGCAAGCTACAACGATTTAGTAACGAATGAATGTTAAAAGTTTTTTTAGAGACTCTCTAGAGGTAAAATAAATGGAAATAAATTTTTCTAAATTGACAGCTGCAGGGAATGATTTTGTTTTAATAGATAACAGAAATAATATAATTCCTAAAGAAAATTATCAATCTCTTGCAAAAAAGCTTTGTGATAGAAAGTATTCAATAGGAGCAGACGGTTTAATTTTACTTGAAAATAGTCAGAACAAAGATTTTAAAATGAAATACTTCAATTCAGATGGGTCATGCGCTTGTATGTGTGGTAATGGTGGCAGATCTGTTGCTAAATTCGCGTATGATTTGGGTATTGTCGATTCAAAAATGATTTTTGAAACAGATGCAGGGGTTGTTAATGCAGAAGTTTTAGTACAAGATAGACTAAGGCTCAGTTTGTATGCTCCTAAAGATTTAAAACAGAATATAAAATTACAAGTAGAAGGTAAAACTTTTAATTCTGATTTTATAAATACTGGCGTTCCGCACGTAGTTATATTTGTTGATGATATAGAGTCCGTAGATGTTTTTAAATATGGTAGATTGATAAGACATAACAAAACTTTTAGTCCAGAGGGAGCAAATGTCAATTTTGTTCAAGTTTTAGAGGGAAACAAACTTCTTGTACGTACATATGAAAGAGGTGTTGAAGATGAAACTTTAGCTTGTGGTACTGGTATTACAGCTTCAGGCATTGTGTCTGCACTAAAGGGATTTACAAAATCTCCTGTCAGTATAGTTTCAAGAGGCGGAGATGAATTATCTGTTTCTTTTGATGTAGATTCTAATTTACAAATAAATAATGTAGTTCTTGAGGGGCCAACTATAATATCTTTTAAAGGTATAATTAATATTTAAACAGACCCTTTAGAAAAACCCATAGTAGTTAGCATATATTGGAGGATTTATGTTTTCTGGAGTATATACAGCATTAATAACTCCGTTCAAAAATGGCAAGATTGATTTTGATTCTCTTAGAAAATTGATTGATAATCAGTGCCAGAGTGGTATTAGTGGTATAGTGCCATGTGGTTCAACAGGAGAATCTTCAACATTGTCACATCAAGAACATGAAGAAATTTTAGAGTTTTGTGCAGAATACGTAAAAGGAAGGTTAAAAGTTCTTGCAGGGACAGGGTCTAACTCTACTGATGAAGCTTTGCGTTTTACTCAGTTTGCAAAAAAAGTTGGTTGCGATGGAGCGTTAGTTGTTTCTCCTTACTATAATAAGCCTACACAAAAAGGTTTGTACTTACATTTTAAAACTATAGCCGATAATGTTGATATTCCAATAGTTCTCTACAATATATCTGCAAGAACGTCTGTTAATATTGAACCTGAAACAATAGCAACACTTTGTAGCGATTGCAAAAATATAGTTGGTATAAAAGAAGCATCCGGTTCATTATCGCAAATGAGTACTATAAAATCTTTAGTTACAAATATTGAACTTATTTCAGGCGATGACGCTTTAACACTGCCTGTTTTGTCTATAGGTGGACTAGGTGTTATCTCTGTTTTGTCTAACATAATTCCTATAGAAGTAAATGCTCTTATAAAGTCTTATAATAATGGGAATATTAAAGAGGCCCAAAAGATTCACTATAAACTTCTTCCATTGGCAAGGGCAATGTTTATTGAGACAAATCCTATACCTGTGAAGGTTACAGCTAACATTTTAGGAATGTGTGAACAAGATTTAAGACTTCCATTGTGTTCTATGAAAAATGAAAATAAATTGAAGTTGATAGATGCATTAAAATCTTTTGGTTTAATTAAGTAAAGGGTTTTTCTAAAAATCTTAATGTATATTTTAATTATATGTATTAGGTTAAAGAAAGTATAAAGGTGGATGGAAATGAAAATAGTTGTTTGTGGTGCTGCTGGTAGAATGGGGAAGACTATAATTAATCTTGCAATAGAGAACTCTGATTTTGAAGTTATAGTTGCTTTAGAATATGAGGGTAATAAAGCGATAGGGAGAGGAGATCCTATTATTTCTTCTATTAATGATTTAGGAAAAGTATTGAAGGGAACTGATGTTGTAATAGATTTTACAAATCCAGAAAGCACTTTAAACAATTTAGAGCACATAAAACAGTATAATGTTCCTGTTGTTATTGGTACTACTGGTTTTAGCGTTGAGCAAAGACAGAAAATTGAAGACTTTTCAAAAAGTATACCCATCCTTCTTTCTCCAAATATGTCTGTAGGTGTTAACATTTTGTTTAAACTTGTCAAAGAAGTTACAAAAAAAATTCCTGATTATGATATTGAAATATTAGAACTTCACCATAACAAAAAGAAAGATGCTCCTTCAGGTACGGCGGCAAGACTTGCCGAGATCGCAGCGTCTGCAAAGTGTGAGAATATTAAAGATATTGCTGTTTATGGAAGACATGGTTCTTCCTGTACAAGAGCAAAAGAAGAAATAGGGGTTTTTTCTATAAGAGCAGGAGATATAGTTGGTGACCATACCGTATATTTTGTTGGACAAGGAGAAAGAATAGAATTAACTCATAGAGCTAGTTCCAGGGATACTTTTGCATCAGGTGCTTTAAAGGCTGCAAAATGGCTTGTAAAGCAAAAATCTGGTCTTTATGATATGGCAGATGTTTTAAACTTAAAATAAACATAAGCGTTTTAGACAGACACGTAAGTATATCCTACATTGGAGCACATATATTATGAAAATCAATTATAATGAAAAATTAAAAAAGTTGCCTCCTTATCTTTTTATTGAAATAGATAAAAAGAAGAAAGAAGCTATAGATAGAGGAGCTGATATTATTTCTTTAGGTGTTGGGGATCCTGATCTTCCAACTCCAGAACATGTAATTAAGTCTATGCAAGCTGCTGTTGCAAATCCGGCCAATCATCAATATCCTTTTGGAGCAGGTCTTATTTCTTATAGGAAAGCTGTGTGTGACTGGTATAAAAAAAGATTTAATGTAGATTTAGAAGTAAATGAAGTTTGTTCTTTAATAGGCTCTAAAGAAGGTATTGGTCATATTCATTTGGGTTTTATAAATCCTGGAGATGTTGTCTTGATTCCAGAACCTGGATATCCTGTATATAATACAGGTACAATTTTTACAGATGGCATACCGTACTTTATGCCTCTTCTTGAAAAAAATAATTTTTTACCAGATCTAGATGCTATACCAAAAGAAATTGTTAAAAAAGCTAAATTAATGTTTGTAAATTATCCTAATAATCCTACGGCTGCAGTAGCTCCTAGAAATTTTTATATTAAACTTATAAAATTTGCTAAAGACAATGACATAATTATTGCAGCTGATGCAGCATATTCTGAAATATATTATGATGAAGAAGAAAAACCTTTAAGCTTTTTAGAATTGTCCGGAGCAAAAGAAGTTGGCGTAGAATTTCATTCTCTTTCTAAAACATATAATATGACTGGTTGGCGTATAGGCTGGGTTTGTGGCAATAAAGAAATTGTTGAGGGCATTTCAAAAGTAAAAGATAATTACGATTCCGGAGTTTTTCAAGCGGTCCAAGAAGCGGCCATTACTGCCCTTTCTTCAAGTCAAGATTGTGTTAAAACTGCTAGGCAAATATATAAAGAACGTAGAGATGTTTTGGTAAAAGGTTTAAAAGAATTGGGATGGGAAGTTAATTTACCAAAAGCTTCTTTTTATGTATGGGCAAAAGTACATAAAGGATACACTTCATCGCAAGTTGTTAGTAAATTATTAGATAAAGCTGCTATTGTTTGTACACCTGGTAATGGTATGGGTTCTAGTGGAGAAGGGTATATTAGGTTTGCTCTTACAGTTTCTGTGCCTAGAATCAAAGAGGCTTTAGAGCGTATATCAAAAATACAATGGTAGGTACGCTAAAATATATACAGTAAGTTGATTTAAAGGAGAAAGCAATATAGAGCCTGACTTGACCGTTTTAAGGAAAAAAAGGGGAAATCATTCATAAAAAAGGTGGTTTGGGGGAACCCAAAAGGTCAAGAGAGGTGCTAAAATCTTGCAATAGGATTCAAAAAATGAGTGAGAATAAAATTGTAGCCAACAGCCAACCTTTTTAAAAGCGTTATTTGGTGTCATTGTGAGTGGACGCGAAGCAATGCTGAAAGAAAGTCTCACATTCCCAAACTTGCAGTAATTCTACACTTGTATTATCTG
>NZ_JAITJM010000060.1:0-47901 GCF_031278955.1 Candidatus Endomicrobiellum cubanum
CGATGGCTCTGCCGGGAATTCTATATCTGGCCTCCTTAAACTCTCTTATAAATTAGGGTAAAGATAGAGTCCTATGGAGAGGATATGCTATTACATTCTACAAATCATGAACACGCTCACGCTAAAAATAGGAGAGTAGTAACAAGAGTAGTGGGTAAGGATATAAATAAAGTGATGAACTAAAAATAATTGGATGACATACTATAAAATAAGAAGATTAAGTTGGGACTGGCATTGAAAAAGTAGGTAATTTTATAAGAATTTAACATAGATTTAAATATCTTCTACAAAAATTAGACATAAAAAACTTTTTAACAGCTTATCCTAGCTCTAAATTTGAACTAATTAATAAGGCATTGGTAAGAATTTTTTAATGTGTTCTCAAGTGGAAATCAAAATAGCTAAAATAAGTTTTGTAATATTATTGTTTTAACATTTTCTTCTACAGTTCTTCTAGGCGTAGCAAAAGCAGTTTTTATTAAAAAATCTTGAGTTAAGTCTTTAAGTTTGCATATTTTTGTGTACTTATTTGCATTTATAGTTTTTATTTGAGATATATCTGTAGTATCTGTAAAAACTATAAAATTTTGTATAAAAGGTCTAAGCTTTTCTTCTTTTTTAGTATATTTAAAATCATATAAAACTTTTTCTATACGTTTACTTACCTGTTTAAACTGATTTTCAGATTGCTCAAACAAGTTTCTCCTTTTAGTAGAAATTTTTTCTATATTATTTATAATAATTTTTGTAGGATCGTTGATATTTCCTATAATTTTTGCATTAGGGAAATACTTTGCTTCAAATAACATTATTGCAAATGGAAGAGGGGATGCTGTAAAAGCTATAACGTCTATTTCTTGACCGTTAATTATAATGTTTTCTTTTGGCTCGTATGGTGACTGCATAAATACTTTTGTCATGTTTTTTAATTTATTGTTTACTTCGTCTTCAAAAAGTTGTCCAGCGCCCTTGCCTTTAATATCTAACATTTCTGTAAGTAAATAGTTTTCTTTTTGTAAATCCTCGATAGTTTTTGTTTTATCTTCTTTAGTAGTAAGCGCTTTTTTAATTTTTATAATAAGTTCTGTTTCTGTTGCTGGTTTTGCCACGAAATCTATTATGTAGTCACCTGCTCTATCTGTTATTTTTTGTCCATAATTTTTTTCCATAGCAGAGAGCAATATTATTGGTAAATTTGGTGAAAATTCTTTTATGTTTGGTAAAATATCAAGACCTGTTTCTCCAAAACCAAAATAAATATCTAAAATCAAAAGATCTATTTTGTCAGGATTGTTTAAAAGAAATTTTTTTATTTCTGTTGTATTAGTAAATTGTAATATTTCTATATCTTGAAAATATTTTTTTATTGTCCTTTCTATAGACATGCGTATACTAGAGTCATCGTCTGTTATAGCAATTATTTTTTTATTTTTTTCATTCATCTTTTTCTCCAGTTGAGAAATCTTCTATAAAGTAGGGAATATTAATTACAGTCTCTAAACCATTCATTTTTCTAAATTGAATATTTTTTGCATAAATAAAACCACCTAGTATTTTTATAAAATTGCTTGCTATTATAGTGCCTTCTCCAAGTCTATTGCCTTTAGAGCTTTCTATAGAAGATTTGTATATTTTTGAAATTTTATTTTTTGAGAGCCCTCCTGCATTATCTAAAATTGACAAAGATATAAATTTATCATCTTTAATTTTTAATACTATGTTTATAGTTGCAGTAAAATTGTTATTAAGCACGTGTTTTTGTAAAGCGTATACTGAATTGTCTAAAATATTATCAAAAGCTATAAAAAATAATTTATTTATTTTGCAATAAATGTCAATTCTTTTAGTTTTAATAATTCTAATTTTGATATAGGGAGCTTTTAACTGTAACATGGATACAGTATTTTCTAGTTCTTTTATTATATCTTGTAAGTAATAAATTTTTAAATCTCTGTTAGTTAGTTCTTCAATATATTCACGTATTTCTTTTTGGTTTTTTAAAATTAGATTAGTATATGGTTTTACAACATTATCATAAACTTCAGTTAATAGTTCGTTTAGACCTGTTTTTGATTTTTCTAAATCATTTATCAAATCGTGCTTTGCGCTTTTTAAAAATTCTAAGGTATTATCAGACCAATTTAATTCTAAAACTTGTAGTTTCTGTTTTTGCTCATCAAAAGCTCCAGATATTTGTTCTGAAGTTTGTTTTTTTATAAGTTCATTATTTAATGTAACAGATTCTGTAACTTTGTTATTTCTTTGGTCAATTAATATAAAAGTGCACACAGTTACTAATAACCATAATAGTAGTTCTGGATTAGCTTTTACAATGCTAATTGTATTGTAATATTCTATAGGTGTTATACCTGTTATGACAATAAGTATGAATAAATATGTGATTATTAAAATACTTGATACAAAAAAAATGTCAATAAGAAAATATTTACTGTCTTTATCTATACTTTTAATGTCAAGATTATATTTTGGTGTAATTTGTAAATATTTATATGACCTTGCTGAAAAAAGATTTAACATTAGAAAAATAACAAATATAAAAATAGGAAAACTAAGAATTTCTAAAAATATATAATCTTGGAGAGAATACAATGATAAGTTATTCATAAAACCTACAAGCAAGTTAAGAGAAGTTGTTTTTATCTTTAAAATGTATATAATAATCAGTATGAAAAATAAGCAGATTTCTGGTGAGGAAAATCGAGTTAGTGTTATTTTATGCCAAGGTATATCAATTTTATATATTTGTTTTTGATAAGTGTTTGTTAATGTATAAATATTAAATTTGAATATTGTTAAACATATTGTAAGTCCGAAAAAGACGTCAATAATTTTGTCAGGAATTTCTATAAAAGTGTCTGCTATATAGTTTATAAATATTGTAGTAATGTCAGAATTTGAAAAATTAAAAAGATTTTTAAATAAATGAGCAAAAAACAAAGAGTAAGGTTTATCTACTAGTATATTTTGGAAGATGATATTTCTTATAATAGAAGAAAAAAATGCTGTCAAAAGTCCAGCACCAACACCATAAAATAATAAGAAATATATAGCTTTACTGAAATTAGACTTTAGAGAAGATTTTTGTTCTAAGGTTTTAAATATTGTAAAAATCCCACACTCGCTTAGAATGCCCCAATATAATGCTCCCACAATGTTTACGACTGCAAGATAAATAAAATGTGGAGATGTTGACACTGCAAGTAAAATTGTAGAAGCAAAAGCTACTATTATGCCCCATAAGCTTCCTAACACTATTGCTGCTACAAATGTTCCAACCATATCGAAGTATAAAAAATTGTAACTGTTTTCGTAAACAAAAAAGTATCCGGCCCAGTTTAAAAGAATAGAAAATACGGCTACAAGAAACAAAAACTTTTTATCGCGAAGCTTCCAATATAAACTTGAAAACAGATTAAAAAAGTTCATGAGAATATAATATTAATATTATTATAATTTTACAAGTAAATTTTAAATTTATTATAATACACGCATGCATGAAATAAAAGATATTATTTTTAGATGGGTTTTGTTTATCACGTTTATTCTTTTTGCTGTTTTTGTTACCCAAATAGCAGTTGTAAAAAAAGCGGCGGCTATAATATCGTCTGTTCCAATTGTAAGTTTGCCCGTATATTCTCCACAAGATTTATTAAATGATGTTAGTTTAAGAGCAAAGTATCTTTCTGCCAGAGTTAGAGAAACAAGCTTTTTTGTTTATACAGTAAAACCTAAAGATAACCTTTGGAAACTTGCCAAAAGGTATGGATATTCAGTACACACATTAATTGGCGTTAATCCTCAGCTTAAGACATACGAAATAAATACAAATCAAAAAATTTTAATACCATCTTCGGGAGGCTGCTTACATCCTGTTCAAGAAGGGGATACTTGGCAAAAAATAGCTCAGCGATATGATGTAGATATTGATGAGTTACAGCTTAAAAATTTTGGTGTTTCTAGTCTAATTGCAGGGGAATATGTATTTGTTCCTGGTAAATATCCTGCAATAGATTTAATGAATAAGAGCATGCAAGAAAAGTATGAGCAGAGATCTTTATTTCAATCACCAATAAGTGGCAGATATTCTTCTGTTTTTGGAAAACGTGTTCATCCTGTAACTGGGAAAGTAAGTTTTCATGGTGGTATAGATATTGCAGTGCCATCTGGTACGTGGGTAGGAGCAGCTGCTGAGGGTATTGTGATAGTTGCAAGTAGTAACGTAAGCCATTACGGTACTGCTGTTTTTATAGATCATAAAAATGGATATATTACACATTATGGACATCTTTCTAAACTGTATGTAAGCGTTGGGCAGAAAGTAAGAAAAGGTCAACTTATAGCAAAAAGTGGAGCAACTGGTAGAGTTACTGGTCCTCATCTTCACTTTACAATAAAAAAAGGTGATAAAACTTTAGACCCTATGAAATTTATTTGGTAATTTGTTTATTTACTAAAAAGAAAGTTTGAGGTGAGTCTATCTCTAGCGCTCAAGTCATGGTATGCAGCTGTGAAGTTAAAATCTGTTTGAGCATTAGGGTTCCCCCAAACCACCTTTTTTATGAATGATTCTTCCTTTTTTTTCGTTAAAACGGTCAAGTCAGGTTCTATAGACAAACTATTCTTTTCTGTTTAGCATTTCTATCTTTTTGAACAAAAAATTTATTTTTAAAAGATCTTTTTGACTGTAATACATTAATGTTGCGTTTGTGGATGGTGTTGGTGTAAAGATTTGCACTTGCTCTGGATGGATTTTTAGGTTTTTGTCTATAAAATTTTTAAGACTTTTCATTTCTTTGTCACTACAACCCGGATAAGCTGCAATAAAATAATAAGTTAAAAAAATTTTTGAAGAGTTTATTCTTTTAAACATTTCAATAAAATCTTTTAATATTTGAGAATTTGGTTTGCCCATAAGAGCTAAAATATTATCGTCACAATGTTCAGGAGCTATTTTCATTTGCCCAGAAACATTATTATTTACTATAAAATTTAAATATTTTTCTCCAAACAATTTATCTGAACAAACCATATCATATCTTATCCCAGAAGAGATAAATACTTTTTTAATATTTGGTAATAATGCTAATTCTTTTAAAAGTTCAATTTGACTATCATGTCCTGCATCTAAATTTTTGCAAGTGCTTGGATATAAGCAACGTTTGTTTTCGCATGTTCTTGCAATTTTGTTTGCCAAGCATTTTGAATTAAACATGTTGGCTGTAGGCCCACCTAAGTCTGTTATATAACCTTTAAAATCTTTAAGATTTGTTATTTTTTGTGTTTCGTTAATTATAGATTCTTTACTCCTAGAAATAACTTTTTTACCTTGATGTATTGAAATAGCGCAGAAATTGCATTCTCCAAAACAACCTCTATGTGTTGTAATTGAAAATTTTATTGTTTCTTGGGCTTTTACATGCCCTAGTTTTTGATAGTATGGATGTACTTGCCTTGTGTAGTTTAGGTTGTAAATTTGATCTAGTTCTTCTTGAGATAAAGTGTCTTGTTTTGGGTTGCATATTAGATATCTATCATTGTGTTTTTGTGTTAAGATTTTTTCATTTTTACTGCAAGAATTTTTATAAAAAGTAGAAAAACTTTCAAAAAATTTATCACTGTTTTCTATGCACTCTTCAAATGATGGTATTTCTAAAGAATCTTCTGGTTTGTTTTTTGATATATAACATATACCTTCAATATTTTCATAACTTGTGCCATTTTTAAAACATTTTGCAAGTTCCAAGGTGCTTTTTTCACCCATACCGTAAACTATAATATCGGCTTTTGAATCAAACAATATTGAGCGTCTTAAAGCATTGTCTTTGTAGTCGTAATGGACTATCCTTCTTAAACTTGCTTCAACTCCTCCAAGTATTATAGGTTTTGTGTTTTTAAAATATCTTCTTATTAGATTTGTGTAAACCATACACGTTCTGTCTGGACGTTTGTTATTTATTCCTCCAGGAGTTAAGTCATCGTTATTTCTAAACTTATTTAATGCTTGTATAGTTTGCTACAAAAGAGTCCATAGCTCCAGCGCTTATTCCCCAAAAGAGCTTTGGTTCTCCTAATCTTGTAATTTCATCAGTTTTAATATCAGGTTGAGCTATAACTGCAACTTTAAAACCTTGATATATAAGATAGTTTCCTATTACAGCAACTCCTATAAAAGGACTATCAATATATGTATCTCCTGAAACTAAAATTATATCAGGTCGGTCCCATTTAAGTAACTTTATCTCTTCCTTAGTTGTCGGCAAGAACATGAAAATCCTTAAAAAATGTATTTTTTGAACTTTTCTCTACATTTTTTTCTATAACTTTTTTTAGGTAAAAATTTTGAAATTCCAAAAATTAAACCAAAATAATATTTATTTAAAGTTTGCATTGTTTTTGAGAGCTTATTGAAATAAATTATATAGTTTAAAAAATCATAAAAATTATTTTTATCAGTTCTAGTGTAATCTTTAGGGAAGTTAATTTGTTTTAGCAAATCTACAATATATGGAACCATATCTTTAATATTAGGTGAACGTTCTATACTTTGAATAATTAATTGAATAAAAGATTCTTTGTAATCTTCGAATATGTTTTTTTTATTTAAATAGTTATATATGTTTTTAATAGCTTTAAAAATATCATTTCTATTTTTTTTGCTAGAAAGTATAGAATTTGGTCTTAATCTATAAATATAAAGATGTTTGTTGATAAAATAAATTTCTTTTGATTGTGTAAAAAATCTATAGTAAAATTCCAAATCTTCAAAAAGAATATTTTCTGAAAATATAATATTATTTTCCTTTATTGTACTCAAACGATATACTTTATTCCAACAATTTATAGGAAAAATATTTATATTTTTAGAAGTTACAATTAATGGCCCATTATCACTTTTTAGAAAGTAATTATCTTTTGTAAAAGACTTTTTTGTATCATTAAATATTTTTATATTAAACCATACGCTGTTTAGTTGTAATTCTTCAAGTTTTGTGTAGGCAACTTCTAAGAAATCAGGTTTTACATAATCGTCAGGGTCAATAAAAGAAATATATGTTCCTATAGAATTTTGTATTCCTATATTTCTTGCAATACCAGGAAGTTTGTTGTTGTTTAATTGTAATATTTTTATTCTATTATCTTTTTTTAAAAAACTTTCAACAATTTTTATAGAAGTATCTGTGCTACAATCGTCAATACAAAGTATTTCTATATCTTTTAAAGTTTGGGATATAACACTTTCTAAACACTGTCTTATATATTTTTCAACATTATAAATTGGAATAATAACAGAAACCTTTGGAATATTTAACATAAAAACCTCGCAATTTATTAAATTATTATACAAAAATTACTACTGTTTGACGAGTATTGTTTAAAGATATATAATTAATATACATAGTTTATACTTGTTTAGGGTTTACCATGAAAAGAAATAATAATGAAGAAAAACTTTTAACAGCAGCTCAAAAGCCATCTAAAATAGCAAAAAAATTACATTCTTTTTATAAAGGCAAAGTAGAAGTAGTACCGAAATGCCAAGTGAAAAGCCTAAATGATTTTTCTATATGGTACAGTCCTGGTGTTGCTGCAGTTTGTATGGATATTTATAAAAATCAAGAATTAGTTTATGAATATACAAATAAAGGCAATAGCGTTGCAATTGTCAGTGATGGTTCAAGAGTTTTGGGCCTTGGAGATATTGGCGCGAAAGCTAGTATGCCTGTTATGGAAGGGAAAGCTCTTCTTTATAAATATCTTGGTGGAATAGATGCATATCCAATATGTCTTGGAACAAAAGACGAGAAAGAAATAATACAAACTGTTAAAATTTTGCAGCCTTCTTTTGGTGGCATAAATTTAGAAGATATATCGCAGCCAAAATGTTTTTCTGTTTTAAATACATTAAGAAAAGAATGTTCCATACCAGTTTGGCATGATGATCAACAAGGCACTGCTCTTGTTACCCTAGCAGGTTTTATAAATGCTTTAAAAGTTGTAAACAAGAAAGCATGTGATATTAAGATAGCTATGATAGGTGCAGGAGCAGCTAATGTGTGTATAGCCAGGCTTTTAATTTTGTACGGTGTAAATCCTAAAAATATAGTTATGGTTGATGTTAAAGGAATATTGCACAAAGGACGTTTTGACTTAAAAGCATGTTATGAGCAGTGGGCACTTGCCTTAGATACGAATGCCTATGATATTAGAGGTGGTATAAAAGAAGCTATGACAAATGCAGATGCTGTTATTGCTTTATCTTCACCAGGCCCAGGAGTAATAAAGAAAGAGTATGTGTCTTTAATGGCAAAAAATCCTATAGTGTTTGCTTGCGCAAATCCAGTTCCGGAAATTTGGCCTTGGCAAGCAAAAGAAGCAGGCGCTGTTGTAGTTGTAACAGGTAGAAGCGATTTCCCTAATCAAGTAAACAATTCTTTAGGGTTTCCTGGCGTTTTTAGAGGAGTTTTAGATGTAATGGCTGTAACAATTACAGATACGATGTGTATAATGGCTGCTAAAGAGCTTGCGTCTTGTGTACCTGACAATAAAATAAAACCTGGTAAGATTCTTCCAACCATGGATGAATGGGAGATTTTTCCAAAGGTTGCAGCTGCGATAGGAGTAGAAGCTGTTAAAGAAAAAGTTGCTTCCAAAAAGTTAAGTTATGATAAGCTTTATGAAACCGCAAAAAAAATTATAGGAAGAAGTAGACACATAACAGAAACAATGATGAAAAAAGGTTACATACAGAGTGCGAAATATAGAATCTAAAATTATAATAGAAGCAATAGCAAATTTGTGTGCTAAAGCAAACTTTCATTTACCTAATGATATTTTATGTGCTTTAAAGCAGAGCATTTTGTATGAAGACAATGTGGCAAAAGATATTTTAGAAGAGATTATTGAAAATGCAGAAATTGCAAAAACAAATGGTTTGCCTTTGTGCCAAGATACAGGTACAGCTAACTTTTTTGTGAAATTGGGTAGAAATGTACAAATAGAAGATGGAAATATTTATGACGCAATAAACGAAGGAGTATCTTTAGGATATAAAAACAACTATTTACGTAAGTCCATCGTCAGTGATCCTTTAAATAGAAAAAATACACAGAATAATACTCCTGCAAATGTTTATGTTGATAGTATAGATGGTGATAAAATAGAAATTTCTTTTTTACCTAAAGGTGGTGGCAGTGAAAATGCAAGCGCTTTAAAAATGCTTGCGCCTTTTTGCGGATGGGAAGGAATAAAAGGGTTTGTTTTAGATGTTGTAGACAACGCAAGAAATGCTTGCCCTCCTTTAATTGTAGGTATAGGTATAGGAGGAGACTTTTCTTCAGTTGCGTTATTGGCAAAAAAAACTTTATTTAGAGAAATCGGCAGCAAAAACAACAGTTCTTTTTATGATAATAAGGAAAAAGAACTCTTAGAAGATATAAATAAATTAAATATAGGACCTATGGGATTGCGTGGCAAAACTACTGCATTAGCAGTTTTTATTGAAACAAAACCTACTCACATAGCTTTGCTTCCAGTAGCTGTAAGTATTCAATGTCACTCTTGTAGAAGGCAAACTATCACAATATGAATGTACACTTAAATGATTTAATTTTTAATTTAAATAGTTTAAAAGCTGGACGAAAAATTTTGTTTAGTGGAACAATTTATACTGCAAGAGACGCTGCTCATAAAAGGATCATAAATTTACTAGATTCTGGTAATAAAGACAAAATTCCTTTTAATTTAACTAATTCTGCAATTTATTATTGCGGGCCCACGCCAACAAAACCAGGGAATATTGTTGGCGCTTGTGGTCCTACAACATCTTCTAGAATGGATGTTTTTACACCAAGATTGCTCAAAGAGGGTATAAAAGTTTTAATAGGAAAAGGCGATAGGTCTAAAGAAGTTGAGAATTCAATAAAAAAAAACAATGCAATATATTTTATAGTTACAGGTGGTGTTGCTGCGCTTATTTCTAAGTCTGTAATAAAAGCAGATTTAATTGCTTTTGAGGATTTAGGACCGGAAGCTATTTATAGATTTGAAGTAAAAGATATGCCACTTATTGTTGCTATTGATAATCTTGGCAACAATATTTTTGTAAGAGGATAACAATGTTTTTAGCTTTGGATATAGGAAACACAAATATAACAGTAGGATTATTTAAAATGGAGGGCAAAAATGTTTTAAGTAATCCTTTACAAGTTTATAGAATGTCTACTATAAAGTGGCAAACTTCAGATGAATATGCAACTATGCTTATGAATATGTTTTTTTATAATGATTTTAATGCTAGAGATGTAAAACATGTTGCTATTGCAAGTGTAGTCCCTTCTTTAAATGTTATTTTTGAAGAAATGACAAAAAAATATTTTAACAAAAAAGTGTTTTTTATCAATCATAAAAATTGTGGTGATTTAAAGTTTGCGTCTTTAGATAATAAAGAAGTTGGAGCTGATAGAATTGCAGATGCAGTCGCTGCTTATTTTATGTATGGTGGTGGTTGTATTGTTATTGATTTTGGAACAGCAACGACTTTTGATTGTATAGATACTAATGGAAGATACTTAGGTGGTGCTATTGCCCCAGGTCCATTAATTTCTGCACAATCTTTAAGTTTAAAAACAGCACAATTGCCCCAGGTCGAACTTAAAAAACCTTCAAAAGCTATAGGGACAACTACTGTTGAATGTATACAAGCAGGTCTTTATTTTGGATATGTCGGACTTGTTAAAGAGATTATAAAGCTAACAAAAAGAGAAATGAAAGTTAATCATATAATTGCTACAGGTGGAGTTGCCAGTTTGATGTTAAATGAAATAGATGAGATAGAAGTTATACTCCCAAACTTAACATTAGAGGGTATAAGAATTATATGGGAAAAAAGGAATAGGGGTTTAAGAAAATGAACAAAGTTTTTACATTTTTTGTAATGTTTTTTTTGTTAACTTCTCAAGGTATAGCAAATCCATACACATCTTTTAATTCTGTTTTAGATGCTTTATCCACCCAAGATGCTCAAAAAAGTCTTGATATTTTTACAAAAGATTTTGGGCAAGTAATTTCCGGAGGTACTTTTGGCGTTGGCGATGCACTCGGCCCTCTTGGCGTTTATGCTAGTTTAAAAATTTCTTATAGGAGTATTTCTAAAGATAATATAATTGTTAAAGATACAGACTCAAAAGGGTTGTTTTTCCCTATGCTTCATTTTTGTATAGGATTACCTTATGATTTTAATACTATTTTAAGATTGTCAAGATTTGATGATACAACTATTATTGGGGCTGGTCTGCTTTACGAACTATTTAGACCAAAAGCTGTTATAGTTCCTGCCATTTCCTTGCAATCTGTTTATAATAATGCGTGTGCCAACACTGATAGTAACGAATTTAAAGCTTGGAATTTAAAAAATTCTATACTTTTGCAATTTTCTAAAATTCCACTGTTAAAACCTTATGTAGGTTTAAATTATGACATTACTCATCTTTCAGCATACACATCTAAATATGCAGGAATGTCTTCAGATGTGAATGGTTTTGGTTATGGAGCAGGCTTAAGTGTTAGTTTAGGTGTTTTTAACTTTATTTTCGATGTTTTTACTTATAGCGATGAACCTACTTATAGCTTTGGGATGTTTATGAGTTTTTAATTTGAGAAAGGCATGTATTTTTAGTAAAATGCTAAAGTTGTTATCCTATTGTGGGAGTTTTTGATGAAAAATCGTGTTGTGCTTATATTTTTTATGTTTTTTTTCACATCAATTGTTTATGGTACAGATAGAGTATCTTTTGTTTTGGTTGAAGGACTACATAGTGTTAAATTAAAAACAGTTTTATCAGCTATTAACATTAAAAAGGGCGAAATATATTCTGCAGATGTAGCTAGAGAAAATGTTCGCTCTATATCTGGTCTTGACTATTTTGAAAATGTCGAAGTAAGCTTTGATGACCAACGAGGGATTCTTACTTTTACAGTTACAGAAAAACCTTATATAAATCGTATTGTTTTTAAAGGGAATTCAGCTTTACCAACAAATAAACTAAAAAGAACAAGTGTATTAAAAGAAAAAGAATATTATGACATCTTAAAATTGGAAGAAACTAAAAATAAAATTTTAGAGTTATATAGCGATAAAGGTTATGCAGATTGCCAAATAGAAGCTTATCCAACGGTGGATGCAGACACAAATAAAATCACTATAACTTTTGTTATAACGGAAAATAATAAAGTTGTTATAGGTGGAGTAGATGTAGAGGGGGTGTTTTCGTTTAAGACTAAAAAAATTTTTAGGATTATGAAAACAAGACCTAAAAAAATATTTAAAGAAGGTATTTTTCAAGCAGATTTAATGGCAGTACAAAGTTTTTATAAAGATAAGGGTTTTATGGATTATCAGCTGCTGTCTTCATCTATTACATATAATGAAAGTAGGACAGAAATGTTTTTAAAAATCAATATAGATGAAGGCAATAGATATGAAATTGGTGATGTAAGTTATACTGGAACTTTTGCTATTGATGATAAGGATATTCAAAAAGTAATTAAATTAAAAAAGAAACAAATTTATAATCAGGGCCAAATTATTGAAATAGTTAGAAATATATATTCTTTATATTCTGACAGAGGTTATTTAAATGCAAAAATTGAGCCGGAATTTACTAAATCAAATGAAGTTTCTAGTATGGTAGATGTAAACTTTTCAATTCAAGAGAATACAATAGTATATGTAGGCAACATTTATATTGATGGTCTTGTTTCTACAAAAGATAAAGTAATAAGAAGAGAAGTCCTTTTGTCTCCAGGGGATGTGTTTTCTTTGCAAAAGGT
This sequence comes from Candidatus Endomicrobiellum cubanum, assembly GCF_031278955.1. Classification (NCBI taxonomy): domain Bacteria; kingdom Pseudomonadati; phylum Elusimicrobiota; class Endomicrobiia; order Endomicrobiales; family Endomicrobiaceae; genus Candidatus Endomicrobiellum; species Candidatus Endomicrobiellum cubanum. Next base: position 12,850 of record NZ_JAITJM010000060.1, read on the forward strand.
GCGTAGAAGTGTAGAGAAAATTTATAATTTAGGTTTTATTGAAAGTGTTGAGACCCAACCTATGCCTACAGGTGATCAAGGTGTTCTAGACCTGTCTCTTGCTGTTACAGAAGGGAAGCCTGGCATGGTTACGGCTGGAATTGGATATTCTTCAGTTGATTTGCTGATAGGTTCTTTTCAGATACAACATATGAATTTATTTGGTTTAGCCCAAAGATTGAATTTATTATGTGAATTTGGCGCTCGCAGGCGAAATTATGAATTAGATTGGACAGAGCCAAGAATTTTAGACAAAAATATAAAGTTGACTTTAAGCCTTTTTAATACAAATAGGAAAAAAGATTATACAACTTATACAGATGCTTACGAAGAGGGGAGAGTAGGTTTTTCTACAGAGATTGGCCCTAGATTAAGCGAGACTGTAGCCTTAGCTTTTGGATATACTTTGGAAGACATAAAGCTTAAAGATATGAAAGATGATGTGAAAAAACAAATAGAACAAGCTGCCGATCTTTCAAAAGGAAAAACCTCTAGTGTATCTACAGGGATTATTTATGATTCTAGAGATTATGTTTTTGATCCCTCAAAGGGTAGTAGACAATTTCTTAAATTCCAAGTGGCAAGTAATGAACTAGGAGGAGAAATAAACTATATAAGAGGTATTGCAAGGTCTACTTGGTTTTTCCCAACTTTTTGGAAATTAGTGTTATGTGCTAATATTGAGCTTGGTGCAATTACAGCTTATGGAAATCAGACTTCAGTTCCAATTTACGAAAGATTTTATGTAGGTGGCCAAGGCGATATTAGAGGTTACAAGCCTAGAGTACAAATAGGCTCTAAAAATGGGGGTAAAGTAAAAGGTGTTTTAAATGTAGAATATAAGTTCCCTATAGTTGCAGAAAAAGACAGGTCAATACTTGTAGGTGCTTTTTTTTATGATATAGGTGGCTCTTGGACAGATTTTAATAATATAAATTTGGAGCTTGGAAGTGGGGAAAAGAATTTACGCTCTGGAGTAGGGTTTGGGATAAGAATAGCAACGCCAGTTTTCCCTGTAAGACTTGATTATGGCTACGGGTTAAACCATAAAGAGGGTGAACCTTTACAAGAGTTCTATTTTACGATGGGAAATGTTTTCTAAAAAATTTTTTTTATTAGTTTTTTGTTTGATTTTTATATCTTTAAAGGGATTTGGTCTAGATGAACCTTTAAGTGTTGAAGTTTTTAATAGTGTTTTTTGTGTTGATATGGACGAAATATTTAATGCTTACCCAAAAACACTAAAATATAAAAATGAAATTAAAGAGTTTGCCTATAAAAGAAAAGTGATTATAGAAGATTTAATAAAAGAGTTTAATAAGTTGAAATTTAAAATAGAAACTTTAGAGTCAAAAATATCAAAAGCAAAGGTGGAAAATAATGAAGTGCTTGTCTGTGAACTATCAAAAGAATTAGAAAGTCTTTTAGTAATTTTAAAAGAACAAAGTATAAAAATTTCAGATTTGTCTGAAAGTTCAAAGAAAGATATATCTTTGCTGGAACAACGTTATAGCGCAGAAGTTTTAAAGGATATAGAGACTTTGTTGAAAGAATTTGCAAAAAAGTATCACGTAGACACAATCTTGGATAAAAAAAGTGTTTTATTTGGTAAATATAAAAACATTACCGACGAGATTGTAAAAGATATAAAAGGGAAATAAATGAAGTTAACTGCTTGTGAATTAGCAAATATTGTTGCTGGCCAGCTTATTGGCAAGAAAGATATTCTTTTAACTGGTGTTAATAGTCTTTCTAATGCAAAAGAAAATGAAATTTCTTTTTTAGGAAATTTAAAATATTTGCAAGATGCTTTAACAACTAAAGCGGGTGTTATATTTGTAGCTTTTGATACAGATATTTCAAAATTTAAAGATAAAAATATTATAAAGGTAGAAAACCCTCAATATTCTTATAGTATAGTGCTTAGCTTAATAGAAAAAGAAAGATTAAATGAAATAATACATAGTACTGCTTGTATATCTAATGATTCTGTTATAGGGATATCTGCTTATATTGGGCAAAACGTTGTTGTTGAGAGTGGTACAAAAATTGGAAATAATGCTAAGATTTTTCCAAATGTTTATATAGGCAAAAATGTTACAATTGGAGATGATTGCCTTATTTATCCGAATGTAGTTATAAGAGAAGGTACAATTATTGGAAATAGAGTTATAATACAACCTGGAGCTGTTATTGGGGGAGATGGGTTTGGGTTTGCGAATATTTCTGGGAAAATTTATAAAATTCCTCAAATAGGTTACGTAAAGATAGGAGATGATGTTGAAATAGGCGCAAATACTACTATAGATAGAGCTACTTTTGATTCAACTAAGATAGGTAATGGGACAAAAATAGATAATCTTGTACAGATAGCTCACAATGTTGAAATAGGGGAAGATTGTATTATTGTAGCTCAAGTAGGGATAGCAGGTTCTACTCACATAGGTAATAATGTAACTATTGCAGGACAAACTGGTCTTGGCGGACATTTAAAAATAGGTAATAATGTAACTATTGCAAGTCAATCTGGTATTTCTGGTAATGTAAAAGATGGCCAACAAGTAGGTGGAAACCCTATGGCGCCTTTAAACCAAAGTATAAAAATAAGAGCTTTAATTAGAAAATTACCTGAAATTTATAACGATTTAAAAAAAATAAAAAAAGATCTAGAGGATAAGTAGATTTATTATGACAAAACAAACGACTATTTTAAAAGAGATTTCGCTTGAGGGTATCGGTCTTCACACAGGGAATAAAAGTGTTGTAGTATTTAAGCCAGTAACCCAAGCTGATTATGGCATAAGATTTATAAGGGTTGACTTACCTAATAAACCTGAAATTGAGGCAAATTATGAAAATACAGCTACAGGACTTGCTGTAAGAGGGACTGTGATAGGGAAATATGGTGCAAGAGTACATACAATAGAACATATAATGTCTGCATGCGCAGCTTTAAGTATTGATAACTTAGCTATAGAGATAAACAATAATGAACCTCCAATTTTAGATGGAAGTTCAAAAATTTTTACAGAAACTCTTTTAAATGCTGGTATAAAAGAGTTGGATGCGCAAAGGGAATTTTATACGATTAATGAGCCAGTTCATTTTGAATCTGGGAAAACTAAAATTTCAGCATATCCTAGCGATCACTTAGAAATAGATTGTACTATAGGTTTTGACCACCCATTTTTAGAACATCAAAATTTATCTTTAAGGGACTTAAATAAAGATAATTACTTAATTGATTTTGCTAGCGCTAAAACCTTTTGTTTTGACTATGAAATAGAGGCTTTGAAAAAAAATGGGCTTGCTCTTGGCGGCTCAATGGAAAATGCCATAGTTATAGGGTTAAGCGGAATACACAATAAAGAGCCACTCCGCTATGAAGACGAATTTGTACGGCATAAAATTTTAGATTTAATAGGGGACCTTTATTTAGTAGGAAAACCCATTAAAGCAAAAATAGTTGCTCAAAAACCAGGACATAAAAACAATATAAATTTTGTGAAAGAATTTGCTAGTAAAGCCATTATTAAAAAGAATTAAAATTTCGGAGGAAAGAGTGAATATAAATATAGAATTATCTCCAACTGAAAAAATTTTAAGTCATGAGGAAGTTTTAAAGTATATTCCTCACCGGTATCCATTTTTAATGATAGATAAAGTTAAAGTAGATTCTTCTTGTCCTATAAAAGCTGTAGGCTATAAATGTGTAAGCGGAAATGAGAATTTTTTTCAAGGGCATTTTCCCGGTGCTCCTATAATGCCAGGGGTTTTAATTGTTGAAGCTATGGCACAGACATCTTGTGTTATGTTTCTTTCAAAACCTCAAATGCAGGATAAGTTAGCTTATTTTATGTCAATAGATAAGGTTAAATTTCGCATACCAGTAAAACCAGGGGATCTTCTTGAACTTCATGTTGAAATAATAAAAAATGGTGGCAAACGTGGCAAAATGAAAGGAGAAGCTTATGTGGATGGTAAGCTTACAACAGAAGCGGAATTTATGTTTATTATTGTAGATAGACAATAGCTTAAGAGGGGTGGTGATAATGATACATCAAACAGCTATTATAAGTAAAGATGCTGTTATAGAAGATAATGTAGAGATAGGTCCTTATACTGTAATAGGTCCGGATACTGTTATAAAGTCTGGGACTAAAATTCACGGACAATGTGTTATAGAGTATGCTCAAATAGGTAAAAATTGTGAGATTTTTAATTTTTCTTCTATAGGTAAACGTCCTCAAGATTTAAAATATCAAGGAGAGCATACTAAAGTTATAGTTGGCGATAATACCACTATAAGAGAGGGTGTTACTTTAAATAGAGGGACTGCTGCAGCTGGACAGACTGTGGTAGGCAATAATTGTTTACTTATGGCTTGTGCTCACATAGCTCATGATTGTATTATTAAAGATAATGTAATTGTTGGATATTCAACGGGTATTGCAGGTCATGTTGAGATTGATGATGGCGCAATTCTTAGTGCAAGTATTGGGGTACATCAATTTTGCAAAATAGGGAAGTCTGTGATTATTGGCGCGGGCTCTATGATTAATATGGATATTATACCTTACGTGACAGTTCAAGGTGATAGAGCTGTTTTGGTGGGTCTTAATCTTATAGGTTTAAAAAGAAAAAAGGTTAAATTTTCAGAAATAGAAGATATAAAATCTGCATATAGGATTCTTTTTATGTCTAAATTAAGTTTAGAGGATGCTATAGCAAAGTTAGAAGAATCTAATTCACTTTACGTTAAAGATATAACAGATTTTATAAAAAGATCTCAAAGAGGTATTACAAGACCAAAATAGAAAATATTCATAGAACTTTATTTGGGGGTTGTTGTGAAAAGACTTGCCTTATTAGTTTTTCTGTTTACTTTTTTATGTTTGTAATTGTTCTTTTAGTAAAACCATAGGGGATCAAGAACTAACCATAAAAGCCGGATATGGTATTTTGGGTAAATTGGGAACTTCTGATAATAAAGTTTTACTTAATGGTGTTCCGCAAAAATTATTGACTCTAGTACGAGTGACAACGTTAAGGCAAATATCGATTTGGCATTAGAGTATTTGTATACTACTGCAAGCAGATTAAAGTGGGGAATCGGAATTGGTTATTCTCTTTCAAGATCTGTTTCGTTCAGTAATTCTGAAAAACAAGTCTTTGAAGATCTCGGTCTTGATGAAATTAAAGTTAGTGCATATCCAATTTATGTGACATTGCAATTTTACCCTATAAAAAATTTAGAAAATCTTTATTTAAAAGGGAATTTAGGACTTGCCATTTTGCATATTAAACCTAGCTATGATGATATTATTAATTCTTTTAGATCCGGACAAATAGCTGTTCTAGACAATAATAATACATATTTTGGTGTTTATTATGGTTTGGGTTTAGGTTACGATTTACCGTCGGGTTTATTTTTTGAAATATTGTATGATTTTAGTGGTAATGTAAGCAATGGTAAACCTAAAGAGATTTATATAGGAAACACATTAGCCCCAGAAATAAATTATACTTTTTCTAAGCTTAGTCTTAGCGTAGTTTATAAATTTAAACTTTAATTGATTTGGAGTTAGTGAACAAAATGATTCATAAAACAGCTATAATAGATGGGACTGCAATTTTGGGTGATAATGTTTCTATAGGTGCATATACTGTAATAGGAAAAGATGTTGTTATAGGTAAAAATGTGATAATAGGCTCTAATGTTTTTATTGAGCATGCACAAATAGGTGACAACTGCAAAGTTTATAATTCAGCTTCTATAGGTACGCCTCCTCAAGATTTAAGTTATAATGATGAACCATCAAAAGTTTATATTGGGGACGGTACTACAGTCAGGGAATTTGTGACTTTTAATAGAGGGTCAAAAAAAACTGGCAAAACTGTAATAGGTAAAAATTGCTACTTTATGACTTCATCTCATGTAGCGCATGATTGTCGAATAGGCGACTATGTTATTATGGCAAACTGTTCTGCAGCTGGCGGTCATGTTGAAATAGGCGATAATGCTTTTATAAGCGGACTTGTTGGAATACATCAGTTTGTAAAAATTGGCAAAGATACAATGACAGGTGTTGGTGCAGCTGTTACTATGGACATAATTCCCTATGCTTTGTGCGCTGGTGATAGAGTAAAACTTGATGGATTAAATCTAGTTGGAATGAAAAGAAGAAAAATTTCTTCAATGGATATAGATGCGGTTAAAGAAGCTTATCGTATACTTTTTAAATCAAAGCTTTTACTTAAAGATGCTTTATCAAAACTTGAACAAATTCAGTCAGTTTGCGTCAAAGAGATTATTAAGTTTGTAGAAAGTTCTAAAAGAGGTCTAGCGAGGCCTTAAATATTTGATTTTAGAAGCGTCCATAATTAATGATAAGAGAATAACATGGAAAGCATAGGCCTTATTGCCGGCAATAATAGGTTTCCATTTTTAGTTGCACATGAGATTAAAAAAAGTGGAAATAAAGTTGTTTGTATTGCTTTAAAAGAAGAAGCAGACCCTAAATTAGAAAAAGTTTGTGATAAAGTTTTTTGGTTTTCAATTGGAAAATTTCAAAAAATTATAGATGCATTGAAAAGTGAAAATATTAAAAACGTTATAATGGCAGGTCAAGTAAAACATGTAAAAATTTATTCTGCTATAAGTATGGATTTTCGTGCTATAAAAGTTATGGGTAGTTTAATAAACAAAAAAACAGATACTATTTTAAAAACCATAGCTAACGAGTTCGAAAAGGAGGGGATGTATTTAATAGATTCTCACACTTACTTAAAACACTTACTTGCTTTGCCAGGTTTAATAGCTGGAAAGAAACTCTCTTTAGATGAAAACAAGGATGTTGATTTTGGGTACAAGATAGCAAAAGGTATAGCTGGTTTTGATATTGGACAAACTGTCGTTGTTAAGGATAGGTCTGTGCTAGCTGTTGAGTCGGTAGAAGGTACAGACGAGTGTATAAAGAGAGCATATAAGCTTGGTGGAGAAAATGCTATAGTGATTAAAGTAGCAAAACCAAACCAAGATTTTAGGTTTGATGTCCCTGTTATTGGTTTGCAAACGATAGACACTTTAAAACAAAACAGAATAAGAGCAATGGCAATAGAAGCTGGTGTTACCCTAATTTTAGACAAAGACGAAGTTATAAAGAAAGCACAAGAAGAAAAAGTTACTATATTTGGTGTATAAGAAGGAAAAAATGATTAATGTAGCATGTCCTGTTATTGGAAAAAAAGAAAGGCAATTAATTAAAGAAGTTTTAGATTCAAAGATTTTGGCAAGCGGCAAATATGTTACTCACTTTGAGCAATCTTTTTCAAAATATTGTGGTACAAAATATGCTATTGCAAATGCAAATGGGACTACATCTTTGCACACTGCTCTTTTAATGTGTGGTATTAAATCACAAGATAAAGTTATAACTACACCATTTTCTTTTATAGCTACCGCAAATTCAATTTTAATGTGTGACGCTAAACCTATATTTGTAGATATTGACCCAAAAACTTTTAATATAGATCCACTAGAACTCGAAGAAACTCTAAAAAGAGAGAAAAATGTAAAAGCAGTTTTAATAGTGCACTTATATGGGCTTGCTTGCGATATGGACGCAATATTAGAACTTAAAAAGAAGTACGGATTTAAACTTATTGAAGATGCTTGTCAGGCACATGGAGCAGAGTTTAAAAATAAAAAGGTCGGATCTTTTGGAGATGCGTCTGCATTTTCTTTTTATGCTACAAAAAATATGATGACTGGTGAAGGTGGGATGGTTTTAACGAATAATAAAAATTCTGATAAATATGGTAGACAGATTATAAATCATGGAAGAGAGTCTCATTCAACACATACTGTTTTAGGGTACAATTATAGACTTACAAACCTTGCTGCAGCAATCGGTATAGCTCAACTAGAACAGCTTGAAAGTTGGATTAAAAAAAGAATAGAAATAGCAAATATGTACAACGAAGCTTTTAAAGAATTAGATTTTTTACAGATTCCTTTTGTTCCTAAACATTATAGGCATGTATTTCATCAATATACGCTTAGAGTTAATCAAAGAGATAAATTTATTAAATATCTTGCAAAAAATGATATAGGTAGTGGCATTTATTATAACACTGTTATGTACAATCAACCGTTCTATAAACAATTAGGTTATAAACATGGTCTTTGCAAAGAGGCAGAAAAAGCAGCTCAAGAAGTTATATCTATTCCAGTCCATCCATCTATTAAAAATAATGAAATACTTAAGATAATAAAAGTTGTGCAAGGTTATAAAAAATGAGTATAAAAACAGCTGTTATAGGTGTGGGCTCTTTGGGGCAGCACCATGCAAGAATTTTAGGGCAACATAAGAATTCTGTACTAGAGTTTGTTGTTGATTCAGACTCAAAAAGAGCTGAAAAAATTGCAAAAGCAAACAAGACAAAATATTTGACAGACTTTTACGACTTGATAGGTAAAGTTAACGCTGTAGTGGTTGCTGTCCCCACTCCGTACCATTACCAAGTTGCAAAACCTCTTTTAGAAAGTGGTATACATTGTCTTGTGGAAAAGCCTTTTACTTTAAATGTCAATGAAGCTCAAGAGCTTATAGAAATAGCAAAATCTAAAAATTTAGTTTTACAAGTAGGGCATGTGGAAAGGTTTAATCCTGCTGTTATTGCAGCGTCTCCATTTGTAAATAAGCTTAAATTTATTGAAGTTAACAGACTTGGCCCTTACGATCCTAGGACAAATCATATAGGCGTAGTGCTTGATTTAATGATACACGATCTGGATATCTTATTTTCGCTAGTAAAAGACAGAGTAGTTTCTGTTGAAGCGTATGGAGCAAAAATCTTCTCAGAAACCGAAGATATTGCGAAGGTAAGGTTAAAATATGCAAACGGTTGTGTTGCAGATGTTTCTGCAAGTAGGGTGTCAATGGACAAATATAGAAAAATAAGAATTTTTCAAAATGACAGTTATATTTCCATAGACTATGCTGGCAAAAGCCTTAAAGTTTATACGAAAAAAGAAGGGAAAGAAAAAATAACTTCTTTGTTTGACATAGATATAAAAAAACCTAAATTACCTTCAAACGAGCCGCTCTTTTACGAACTTGATAACTTTTTAAGGAATGTAATTGAGGGTAAAAAACCATTAGTTTCAGGAGAGCAGGGAAGAGATGCAGTGGAACTTGCTCTTAATATTTTACAGAACATGGTGTTTTAATGGTAAATGATAAGATTTTTATATCAGCTGGAGATTTATCTGGTGATATTTGTGCTGCAGATGTTATAAAAAAAATCAAAGATATAAATCAAAACTGTCGTGTTATTGCATTGGGCGGGAATAATTTAAAATGTGCGGCTGATTACTTTATTGAGGATATAGTTAACATAAATGCTTTTGGTCTTATATCGTTAAAGCAAATTTTATATTTTAAAAAATTATTTAAAAAGTTAGTTTCTATACTTATCTTAGAACGACCTAATAAAATAGTACTTGTAGACTACTACGGATTTCATATACATATTGCAAAACTTGCGCTAAAGCTAAATATTCCAGTATTTTATTATATAAGTCCCCAAGTATGGGCGTCAAGAAGTTCAAGAATAAAAAAACTTGCAGAAACTGTAAAAAAGATGCTTGTCATTTTTCCTTTTGAAGAAACCTTGTATAAACAAAATGGAGTGGATGCTGTTTTTGTAGGTCATCCGTTAATAGATAAAATAACGCAAAAAAACAATTTTAATAAAGAGCCGTTCAGTGCTCTTAACCCTCCTTTAATAGGCTTGTTTCCTGGTAGTCGCAGTTGGTCGATTAAGCGTCACATTCCAATCCTTATTGAAGCTGCAAAAATACTCAAAGAGAAGATAAATGCAAAGTTTATAATGTTTTGTGTAAATTCTGATATTTCTTATAGTTTGCCAGATTATATTAAAATGGATATTTCAAACGATTTTGCTAAAAGGAAACTTATAGACTTTGCTATTTGTCCATCTGGTACTGTAAGTCTTGAAAATGCATTAATGGGTATTCCTATGGCAATAATATACAAATTGCCTTATATTAACTATTTCTTTCTAAGAGCAGTTATAAAGGTAAAATATATAACTATGGTCAATATTTTATCCTCTAAAAATATTGTATCCGAGTTTATTCAATTTAAAGCAAATCCTAAAAAAATATCAGATTACGTACTTAATCAACTAGAACCTAAAAATTACATGTCAAAAGTTGAGGAACTTCTTTTATTTAAAGAAATGTTAGGCCAACCTGGCGTAAGTAAAAGAGTGGCAGAAATAATTTTAAAAGGGTCTGTCTAAAACCTCTAAACTTAAATACCCTGAATATGAAAAATATTTTACAAATATTACTTACATACCAGAAAATGAGTTTAAAATTGTAAAAAAGGCTTATAATTGCACACTCTTGCCAGTGTAGAGCTTCAGGTGAACCTTATATGTCACATTGTATTAATGTGATGTAAAACTTAGCGGAACTAAAAATGGATTTTGCAACTATATCTGCAGCATTACTTCATGATGTCTTAGAAGATACTGCAGTAACAGAGCAAGAGCTCATAAGAGAATTCGGGATGGAAATAGTTTCTTTGGTAAATGGGGTTACAAAACTTTCAAAATATCAGTTTGACGATACTATAACAGAGCAAGCAGAGAATTGGCGAAAAATGTTACTTGCTGTTGTTAAAGATGTAAGGGTTATAATAATTAAGTTGGCAGATAGACTTCATAATATGAGAACTATTAAATTTTTGCCTTTACAAAAACACATTGCTCACGAATCACTTACCTTATATGCTCCATTTGCTCACAGACTTGGAGGACTTGTCTTTGCGGTACTGTATCCTGCAGAATATAATTTTATAAAAGCGCAGTGGGAAAAGCGTTCAGAGAGTAACTTAGAAAATCTTATGTTAGTAGAAAAACAAATTAAGGAGAAGTTAAAGAATGTTGGCATAAAGTATAGAGAGTTAGCAAGACCAAAAAATTTGTATAGTATATACAAAAAGATGGAGAGGCAAAATAAACCATTCAGTGAAATTCAAGATTTGTTCGGTCTTAGGATTATTACAGATACTGTAGAGCATTGTTATGAAATACTTAGCATAATAAATTCAAATTTTAATCTTTTGGAAGGCTCTTTTACGGATTATATAAATATTCCGAAAGAAAATATGTATCAATCTTTGTACTTAACTATTATTTCGGATACAAATGCCATAGTTGAAACACAAATTAGAACTGAAGAAATGCATCAAAGAGCAGAATATGGAGTTGCTGCTCACTGGCGTTATAAAGGTGTAGGTAAAGAAGACACAAGAAATGTTCTTGGTGAGGATAGGTTGGACTGATTAAAACACTTTCTTGAGTATCAGAAAGGAACAACAGATTCTATAGAATTTTTAGACTCGTTAAAAACAGAATGTAATTTTGAACAGATATTTGTTTTTACACCTAAAAAAACGTAATAAAGCTTCCATGTGGATCAACAACTCTGGATTTTGCTTATGCTGTGCACTCAGATATAGGAAATACTTTTATTGGTGCAAAAGTTAACGGTAAGAGGGTAACAATAAGTACAAAGTTAAATACAGGCGATATTTGTGAAATTTTAACTAGGAAAAGTATGAAACCAAGCACTCAGTGGCTAGAATGTGCAACAACTGTTCAAGCTCGTTCTAAAATAAGGAAATATTTAAGGGAGAATAAATAAAAAAGTACAGTCATTACTTTTAATAATAACTGTACTTTTTTATAAAATTATATTGTTTTTTTTACTTTATTTGACTTAATACAAGAGGTACAAACATATTCACGGGTTTTCTTACCGTTAACAACAATGTTTAAACTTTGAAGATTAGGTCTAAAAAGTCTCTTTGAAGCTTTATTTGAGTGGCTTACAGTATTACCTGACGATGAACCTTTGCCACAAACTGCGCATTTATAAGACATTTTCTACATTCCTCCCAATAGCACTAATATTTTAAGATTATACATAATTTGCTAAATTATAGTCAAATTAGTACTTTCATTATGTTACGTCTTAAAAATTTGATAAACTATCAGTCTAAATTATTTGATTTACATTTAAGTTTGGAAAAAACAATGAAACGTTTAAAAAATATACATTTATTTAGACTTTATGAATATATTCAACCGCTTATAAATTATTCTATACCAAAAGAAGATAATATTTATGCAAATAAAGTTTTAGCTATAGCTCCTCACCAAGATGATGAAGCTGTTGGGTGTGCTGGGACATTGATAAAGCATGTAAAATCTGGAGGGCATTTAGAAATTGTTTTTTGTACAAATGACTCGCAAGAGAGAATGGAAGAATCTAAAAGAGCTGCAGAAATAATAGGGTCTAAGAAAAATCATTATATGCATTTTTCTTCACGTAACCTAAATTGTAATAAAAATTTTAAAGAAAATTTGGGTTTTGTCTTGAATTCTGTAAAGCCAGAAGCAGTTTTTATACCTTTCTTTTTTGACAAACATAATGACCATATAGCTGTTTCTTGGGCAATTAATGAACTAAGGAAGAAAATAAAATTGAATTTTATGATATATGCTTATTCTGTGTGGTCTCCACTTAATCCGAATTGTTTATTTGATATAAGTAAGGAATGGGATGTTAAAAGACAAGCAATAGAGTGCTATAAAACTCAGATTATAACAAGAGATTATATAAAAATTGCTCAAGGGTTAAATCGATATTGGGGTGAAATTAAAGAACAAGGTATGATGTATGCTGAAGCTTTTCTTAAAATGACAGTCAAGGAATATATATCTTTGTGGGGTAAAGTATTTAGATGAGATATAAAATTTTACACATTTTTTCATCTTACTCTTTTGGTGGAGCAGAAAAAACTACACTTCTCTTGGCTGAAAATTTACAAAAGTCAGGAGTTTGCGATAATATAGTTGCTGTTCCTTATGAAAGTCAAATGTCCAAAGAGGCTTTGAAAAGAAATATTAAGATAGTAACATTTAAAGCAGTTAATTCTTTTGATCCCTGTGGTATTTTAAAACTTGTAAAGATTATTAAAAGAAATAATATAAACATACTGCATGTTCATCAAGGTAAACTCTACTGGACTTCACTTATAGTAAAATTCTTGTGTTTAAATAAAATTAAAGTTGTTTTTCATAGAAGGCAAGATACTAGACATAGCTTTATAAGTAAAAATCATTATAAATTTGCTGATGCTATTATAACTGTGTCACAAGCGGTTGCTAATGGTCTAATAAAGTATGAAAAAGTTGATCCTAAAAAAATTATGGTTGTCTATAATGGAGTCAATTTTGAAAAATTTAACAAAAATATAGATTATAGTGATGTTATTAAGAAATATTCTTTAGAAAATAAAAAAGTTGTGGGTACGGTTTCTCAAATTGTAGACTTTAAAGGTAAAGGGCAAACATATCTTATGGAAGCAGCAAAAATGTTAAGAGAGGAGTTTCCTGATTTAAGATACTTAATAGTGGGTTCTGGTAAAGGCTTACAGGAACAGCAAGCATATGCCAAAAAGCTTAATGTTGATGATATAGTTTGTTTTACAGGTTATCAAGATGATGTTCCTAAATATATTTTGGCTATGGATATATTTTGCTTGCTTGCTTGGGATACAGAAGGTATGCCGAACGTTGTTGTGGAGGCACAATCTTTAGAAAAGCCTGTAGTTGTTACCAACATTGGAGGAAATTCTGAAGCATTTGTAGATGGAGTTACTGGTTTTATGGTGGAACCTAAAAATTCTATTCAAGTTGCCAATGCAATAAAAAAACTTATTTTAAACCCACATATTGCAAAGCAAATGGGAATAGAAGGTAAAAAGTTTGTTGAGAAAAAGTTCGTTTTAAATAACACAATAAAAAATGTTTTAGAAGTATATAAGGGTCTCTCTAAAAAGCCTTAACGCATATCCTTATTGCGTCTTTTGCGATACTACTGTGTTAAAAAACTTATGCTTAGGATACCAATAAAGCCTGTGTTTTTTGCCTTGCTTTGTCAAAAAATCTGCAGTAAATTATATGTATTAGGGTTTTTAGAGAAACCCATAAATCTCTTTAAAAATCTCAGTTTTTAGGACAGAGTAAAATGAACAAAGTTTCTGCCTACATATTGACTAAAAATGAAGAAAAACGTATCAAAGATTGTATAGAAAGTATTAAATGGGTTGACGAAATTGTGGTCATAGACGATTTTAGCTCAGATAATACGGTTAAAATTGCCAAATCTCTTGGATGTAAAGTTGTTCAGAATAAGTTTGAGTATTTTGGCAAACAAAGAAACTTCGCTTTAAAGCATTGCACTTATCAATGGGTTATATGTCTTGATGCAGATGAAAGGGTATCGCAAGAATTAAAAAAAGAAATAGAGTCTACCCTTCAAGGATATCTGAAATTTGATGTTTACGTTGCTCCGAGAAAAAGTCGATTTATAAATAAGTGGATTATGCATTCTGGCTGGTATCCAGATTATAGGCATCCTATTTTGTTTAACAAGAGTAAGGTAATATATAAGGATCAATTGGTACATGAGGATATAGATTATAAGGGTAAGCCGTTTTATTTTAAAGGAGATATTTTACATTATCCTTATGATAGTATAAAAAGCTTTATTAATAAATCTGACTTTTACAGTGATTTGCGTTCAAAAGAAATGTTCCAAAAAGGAAAGAAGTTTAAAGTTGTAAATTTGATAGTAAACCCTGCATTCATGTTTTTTAAAATGTATATATCAAAAAGAGGCTTTTTAGATGGTATTACGGGTTTAGTACTTGCTTTACTTTACTCTTCATTTTACACTCTAATGAAGTATGTAAAACTGTGGGAGTTAGAAAATAAATGAAGTCTTTATATCCAATATCTTTAATTTATTATGGGTTATATAAGCTAGATAGAAAATTCACTAAACCAAAAAAGTTGCAAAAACCTGTAATAAGCGTTGGCAATATAACTTTTGGAGGCACAGGAAAAACCCCTATCGTAATAGAACTTTTAAAGCTTTTAGTTAAAAAAAAGATAAGTCCTACAGTTTTAACCAGGGGATATTTAAGAAAAACTAAAAAAGCAGTGATATTAACAAATGGCAACATAGATATGGATGTTTCTATTACTGGCGATGAACCGATGCTAATAGCTAAAAGTGTTCCCAAAGCAAGTGTTATTATCGGATCAGACAGGTATTCCAATGCTGGAAGATTTACAGACCAATTGAATACAGATGTTTATGTTTTAGATGACGGATTTCAACATTGGAATATAAAAAGAGATTTAGATATAGTTTGTGTAAATACTTTTAATCCTTTTGGCAGTGGAATGTTAATACCTGCAGGAATTTTAAGAGAACCTATAAATTCTTTAAGAAGGGCTGATATTATAGTGCTTACAAATTCTGATATGGTAACTAATGTAGAATTAGAAAACCTAAAAAAAAAAATATTATCTTTAACAGGGAAAGATCCTGTAGTAACTTGTTATAGTAATTTTGAATATATAGATTTAGATTTAAAAACAGTTTTTGACATTAGATATTTAAAAGAGTCAAATTTATATTCCTTAAGTGCTGTGGGTTTTACAAATGGATTTAAAAATTCCATTTTAAAATCTGGATTAAAAATAAAGGATAGTATAGTTTTAAGAGATCATAGTAATTTCGATAATAAATTCTTAACTGATATTGTTAAGAAATACCAGAATGCTTATTTTATTATTACAGCTAAAGACGCTGTAAAGTTTAAAGATATTGATGAAAGTGTAAGGGAAAAAATTATAGTTTTAAAAGTAACTCCTAAATTTATAACAGGAAAACTCCAGTGGGAAAACAGTATATTAAACACCCTGCAGTCTTTTTAGATAGAGACGGCACACTTATCTACAGTAAAAATTACTTAAGCTCTCCTGGTCAAGTTAAACTTTATTCTTATACTGCAGAAAGTATTAACAAGCTTAAAAGGGCTGGTTTTAAAGTAATAGTTGTAACAAACCAATCAGGAATTGCAAGAGGTATGTTTACATTAAAAGATTTAGATAAGATTCATAAAAAATTTTTGTCTCTTTTAAAGATAGCAGGAGCGTCTATTGACGGCATATATTTTTGTCCTCACGTTGATGCAGATAACTGCCAATGTAGGAAACCAAAAGTAGGCATGGTTATGCAAGGGTCTAAAGACTTTAATATAGATTTAAAAAAATCTTATACAGTTGGTGACAGTATTAGAGATTATTTGTTGGGTTTTAATGTTGGCGGAAAAGGTATTTTAGTGCTTACTGGTCATGGTAAAAACCAAAAACAAAAAATAAATCAGGAAAAAATAAAACCTTTCGCTGTGTGTAAAGATTTAAAGCAGGCCGTTAATTTAATTGTTAGAGATGTTAAAAAATGTTAAATAAGGCTAAATTCCTATTTTTGTTTATTATGTGCATGATTGGCTTTTTTGCAAAAAATTTGCCTGCAAGACAATTAATTCCAGAGTTTGAAAAAATAGACTACACGTTAATGTGGAATATGCTTCCTGTTGGTGAGGCAAGTTTAGAGCTTAAAGGTTTTAAGTATATTAATGGAGTAAAAGTTCGTTATGCTAGTTTGAATGTAGTAACAAATGATTTTTTGTCTTCTATGTTTTCTTTTGACGCTCATTTTGAGTCTTTATTTGAATATAATGCTATATATTCTTTTGAATTTACTTCAAAAATGCTTCAAGATGGTAAAGAAATGTACGAGCATGTCGTATTTGAGCCAAAAGAGAAAATCTATAGATTAAGTAGAAATGGAATGATAAAGGAAGGGAAAACGCTAAAAAATGTAAAAGATATTTTAGCTATTTTGTATTGTATTAGAACGCTTGATTTAAAAGCAGGGCATAAATATATTTTAAATTTACATTCACAAAATATTTCTGTACCGTTAGCTATTATGGTTTTAAGGAAAGAACAATTAAATACAGTTTTAGGTCAGCGTAATTGTTTTGTTATAGAACCCTTGATTTATGAAAACAATATTATTGATTTAGGTGGTAAGATGTTAATTTGGGTTACTGCTGACACAAAAAAATTGCCAATTTATATAAAAGTTGAAAGCAATATAGGAATAATATCTGCAAAATTAGCATTCTTTAGTGATAAAAAATAAGGGATTTTTAATGAGTGTTTTAAAAAAGTCAATAAAGACAGCAAGACTTTCTGTGTTTTCTAATATTTCATTAACATTAGGTAAATTATTTGTTGGCATATGTGTAGGTTCAATATCAATTATTTCTGAGGCTGTGCATTCGTTAATAGATTTAGTTGCTTCATTAATGGCATATTTTGCTGTGAAAGAGTCTTCAAAACCTGAAGATAAACAACATCCATATGGATATGGAAAATTTGAAAATGTTTCAGGTACAATAGAAGCTTTTCTTATTTTTATAGCTGCTATTTATATTGTTTATGAAGCACTATACCATCTTTTGAATCCTTCAAAGATACGAATGCCAGTAGTTGGTGTTTTAGTTATGTTGTTTTCTGCAGGTGTCAATTTTTTTATTTCAAAAAAACTTTTTGTTGCAGCAAAAGAAGTAGATTCTGTTGCTATAGAGGCTGATGCCTGGCATTTAAGAACAGATGTCTACACTTC
The DNA here is from genome assembly GCF_031278955.1 of Candidatus Endomicrobiellum cubanum. Classification (NCBI taxonomy): domain Bacteria; kingdom Pseudomonadati; phylum Elusimicrobiota; class Endomicrobiia; order Endomicrobiales; family Endomicrobiaceae; genus Candidatus Endomicrobiellum; species Candidatus Endomicrobiellum cubanum. The sequence goes on from NZ_JAITJM010000060.1 coordinate 30,545, forward strand.
TTTAGGAGTTATGCTTGCGTTATTTGTAATTACTGTTTGTGATTTTTTTTATCCGAAAATAAATATTTATTGGCTAGACTCTATTGCTGCTATTTTTGTTGCTAGCATAATTATTAAAACTGCTTACAATCTTATAATTAAATCTTCTAAAGATTTGTTTGATGTAAGTCTTCCTGAGGATGAAGTTAAATTTATAGAGGGGATAATACATTCAAATACTTATATTTCTGGTTACCATGCTTTAAAGACTCGTAAAGCTGGTAATAAAAGATTTATTGAGTTTCACATACTTGTTAGACCTCAAATGAGTGTTTTACAATCTCACGATATAACAAGACAAATGAAACTGCAGATTTCTGAAAAATTTGAAAACACTTCTGTGACAATTCATGTAGAACCTTGCGATAACACGTGTACATTGAAATGCCAAGAGGGATGTTTAATTAAAAGATGTAATATAGAAAAATATTAAAGGGTCTGTCTAAAACCTTAACACATATCTTTACAGCGCTTTTTTGGGCACAGCTTCGTTTAAAAACTTATGCTTATCTTATCCAACGATAAGTCTTGCGTTTTTGCCTTGCTTTGTCAAAAAAATCACTGCATTTATACATATAAGGGTTTTAAAAGTAATTTATTTTTTTGGGAGAGATTATAATGAGTGCAGAGAAAATAATTGATTGGATTTCAACAGATTTGAGTTTATCTGAAGTTGGAGTTAGAAACACTGTTGTTATGTTAAGTGATGGTGATACGGTGCCTTTCATTTCTAGATATAGAAAGGAAAAAACAGGAAATTTTTCTGAAATAAACGTAAGAGATATTTCAGAAAAATTGCAATACTATATCGAACTTGAGACAAGAAAGGAAACCATTTTAAATAGTATACAAGAGCAAAAAAAACTTACCCCGGAACTAAAAAAACAAATAGAACTGTGTAAAGAAAAAACAAAATTAGAAGATATTTATCTTCCGTATAAGCCAAAAAGACAAACTAAGGCGACAATTGCAAAAGCTAATGGGTTGGAACCTCTTGCCATAGAAATTTTGGCACAAAAGATTTCTATGAAAGAAAATAGAGAAAATATTATAAAAAAATATTTGAATCCACAAAAAGGCATTGATACTATTGAAAAAGTAATTTCTGGAGCAATAGATATTATTGCAGAGCAATTGTCAGATGATGCAACTATTAGAGGAGTCTTGAGAAATTTTATAGTTTCAACAGGTAATATTCGTTCTAAGGCTACAAAAGCTGCCCAAAATTTAAAAACAAAATACGAAATGTACTACGATTATAATGAACCTTTAAAAACCGTTGTAGGCCATAGATTACTTGCAATAAGACGAGGCTCAAAAGAACAGGTTTTATCTTGGAAAATAGTTGTAGAAGATCAAGATGCTATAGATTTAATACTTTCAAAAGTTGCAATAAATAATAGATCTTTATTTTATCCTGAGCTTTATACTGCTGTAAAAACTGCATATGATAGACATTTATATCCATCGTTACAGGTAGAAATATTTTTAGCGAAAATGGACCAAGCAGACCAAGATGCTATAGATGTTTTTGCTACAAATGCAAAAAATCTTTTACTTGCACCTCCTGCTGGACATAAGGTTATAATGGGTATGGATCCGGGTTTTAGAACTGGTTGTAAAGTTGCTGTCATAGATGAAAATGGAAATTTTAAAGAATACCATGCAATTTTTCCTCACGAGCCCCAAGCAAAAATACAAGAAGCAGAAGATATACTAATTGATTTGATAAAAGAATACTATGTAGAGCTTATAGCTATAGGCAATGGTACAGCGTCAAAAGAAACAAATACTTTTGTAAAAAATGTTTTAAAAAAGCACAGCTTAGATGCAAAAATTGTAACTGTAAGTGAGGCAGGAGCTTCAGTATATTCTGCTTCTGTATTAGCTTCCTTAGAATTTCCTGATTTAGATGTTACTGTTAGAGGAGCAATAAGTATAGCAAGGAGATTACAAGATCCTTTAGCAGAACTTGTAAAGATAGACCCTAAGTCTATAGGAGTAGGTCAATATCAACATGATGTAAATCAAATACAATTAAAGAAACAATTGGATGCTACAGTTGAGTCTGCAGTAAACTATGTTGGAGCTAACTTAAATTCTGCTTCAACTGAATTATTATCGTATATTGCTGGTATAGGTAAAATTGTCGCTAAAAATATTGTAAACTATAGAACCCAAAACGGTTCTTTTAAAGATAAAAATGATCTCATGAAAATAGCACTATTTGGAGAAAAAACATTTAAACAATGTGCAGGTTTTTTAAGAATTGCTGGAGGCTTAAACCCATTGGATAACTCTGCTGTTCATCCTGAGAGTTATCCTGTTGTAGAACAAATGGCAAAAGATTTGTGTGTTGATATTACAGGCCTTGTGGGAAATGATGAACTCATAAAAAAAATTGATCCTAAAAAATATGTTACTCAAGAGATAGGGCTATTAACTTTAAATGACATTACTTCTGAACTTAAAAAGCCAGGTGTTGACCCAAGAAAAGATTTTTCAACAGCAGAATTTAGTGATGATGTAAACACTTTAGAAGACTTAAGAGAAGATATGGTGTTAGATGGTACTGTTACAAATGTTACTAATTTTGGAGCTTTTATAGATATTGGGGTTCATCAAGATGGACTTGTACATATATCAAAATTAAGTTCAAAATTTGTTAAAAATCCATATGAAGTTGTTTCCGTAGGAGATACGCTAAAAGTTAAAGTGTTGAGAGTGGACACTGAACTTAAAAGGATTAGTCTTGAAGTTGTTAGCAACTAAATTATTTTTTCGTATACACATTCATTTGTGTGTTTAATTTAAATGTAATATAATTGCCCTAAATTGCGGAGGAATACAATGTATAAAATTGTTTTAATTAGGCATGGGGAAAGTGTTTGGAATAAAGAAAACAAGTTTACTGGCTGGACGGATGTGGATTTATCTCAAAAAGGTTATCAAGAGGCATTAGATGCTGGTAAACATCTAAAAGATGATGGATTTACATTTGATTTAGCTTATACATCTGTACTTTCAAGGGCGATAAAAACTTTGTGGAATGTTTTAAATGTAATGGATTTGCTTTGGATCCCAGTCATAAAAAGTTGGAGATTAAATGAAAGGCACTATGGTGCACTGCAAGGCTTAAATAAAGCTGAAACTGCAGCAAAATATGGTCAGGATCAAGTAAAGATATGGAGAAGAAGTTACGATGTGCCTCCAATGCCTTTAGAAGAAAATGACGAAAGATACCCAGGTAAAGATAAGAGATATTCTGGACTTTCCAAAAAAGAGATTCCCTTAACAGAATGTTTAAAAGATACAGTAGAAAGAGTAGTTCCTTATTGGGAAAAAGAAATTGTTCCTCAAATAAAAATAGACAAAAAAATTATAATTGCAGCTCATGGAAATAGTTTAAGAGCTTTGGTTAAATATTTAGATAATATAAGTGATAATGATATTGTAAATTTAAATATACCTACAGCTATGCCTTTGGTTTATGAATTAAACGAGGATTTAAAGCCTATAAAGAATTATTATTTGGGTGATCAAGAAGCTGTCAAAAAAGCCATGGAAGCTGTTGCAAATCAGGGAAAAGTAAAATAATAAAAGGGTCTGTCTAAAAAACTAATACGTATAATTGCAGTGAATTTTTTGACAAAGCAAGGCAAAAAACACAGAGATTATCGAGTGATAAGCGTCAGTTTTGTAACACAGGAGTGTTTAACGCCGCAGTGTCAAAAATGGCACAGTAAGTAAAGATATGTGTTAGAGGGTTTTAGGGAGAGCCTCAAAGATGAGAGGTTTTGCAAATGCTGCGAAAGTTTAGATTATATTTTATAAACAACAAAATATGGTTTATTGTTGGTGCTATTGTTATAGGGCTTATAAGTTTATCTATTTATGGACTAAGTAAACTAGAGTCTTTTTATAGGGTGATGACTCTTGCAACAATGCCTGTACAACTTTTATTAGCATTTGCAAGCGCTGCTGCTTTTGTGTTTATGTACATGACAGTATTTACAAGAGGAGGTTTTGGCAACTTAAAAAAGAAGAGAATTAAAGCTAAAGATATTGAAGTTTCTTTTAAAGATGTTATAGGGCTTGAAGCTGCAAAAAAAGAAGCTTTAGAAGTTGTAAAACTTATTAAGGATAGAAAGCAAGTCCAGAAAATTGGTGGCAAAATAATTAAAGGTATTATTTTGATGGGTCCTCCAGGTTGTGGAAAAACTCTAATTGCAAAAGCTATAGCTACAGAATGTAAGATTCCATTTATTTCTATGGCTGGTAGCGAATTTGTTGAAATACTTGTTGGAGTTGGAGCAAGCAGAGTAAGAAGTCTTTTTAAAAAAGCTAGAGAATATGCTTATACTGATGGGGCTTGTATAGTTTTTATAGATGAAATTGAAGTTATAGGAAGAGGCAGAACTTTTTCTCATATGTGTTCTGGAAGAGAAGAAACAAACAGCACTCAAAATCAGCTGCTTGTGGAAATGGATGGTTTAGATAATGGAAAAAGTAATGTTATTGTTATAGCCGCAACAAATGCTGACGAAGCTGTTTTAGATAGAGCTTTGCTTAGACCTGGCAGATTTGATAGAAAAATTTCTATTACTCTTCCAAACCTAAAAGAAAGAGAAGAAATATTTAAGTACTATTTTAAAAAAGTAAAAATGTCTTCTGAGGTAAAGATTGATAGGCTTGCAAGAAAAGCTGTGTACAAATCTCCAGCTGATATTGAAAATATCATTAAAGAAGCAGCTTTAATTGCTACAAGAGAAAATAAAGAAGAAATAGATATGAAAGATATATCAGAGGCTATGGATAGAATAGATTTAGGCATGGAAACGTATTTAGATATGACACCTAAAGAGCTTGAGATGACCTCTTATCATGAAGCAGGTCATGCTGTGGCAATATATTTTATGCATCCAACTGACGATGTTTTTAAAGTTACTGTAAAATCACATCAAGGATCTTTAGGTCTTGTTGCCCCATTGCCTAAAGAGGAGCTACATAGTGAGAATAAAGATGAACTTCTTGCAGATATTATGGTATCACTTGCAGGGTATACTGCAGAAAAATTAAAGTACAACAATACTACTACAGGAGTTTCTTCTGACTTTTCTAGAGCTATGGCAATAGCGAATGCTATGGTATGGAAAGTTGGTATGGGAAACAATGGATTGGTAGGAAATTTTTCTGTTATACCTAAAGAGGAAATGTCTCAAAGTTTAAAAGAAAAATTAAATGATGAAACGATATCTATAATAAATTCTTGTTATTCTAAAGTGGAGGAGTTTTTAAAATCAAATTGGGATGCTGTAGACGCGTTAGCAAAAAGGCTTATAAAAGATAAAGAACTTGATTTTGATGAGCTAGAAGAAGTTATGGAAAGTGTAGGCAAAAGAAAGCCTAAGCCTGAGAATTCTATAATTTCTAATTTTTCCGAAAGAGATTAAAGCTTAGAATACTATATGTACAGGAAAAAACTGTAATTGTGAAAAAATTTAAAATTGCATTTAGCTTATTAATGTTAGGTTTTTTGTTAACTTCTTGTGGGGTTACTTACAAAAAAGGAGAAATTACACAAGATCTACAAGCCCTTGTAAAAAAAGAATGTGGGTTAGATTCTGAAGCTGTTGTTGTTGGTAGAACTCTATATTTAGATATAATAATAGACAATCTTGCTTCTAATGATGTCAAAATATTTCCACAAATAATGCATACAATACAAACTGTAAACCTATCTGTTGTTAGAGTTGTTTTAAGTAGTGACTCTAATATACAGTATATGGTTGCAACAGCTTTTGATAAAAACAGAATTTTAGCCTTTAGAGTTGTGCAAAACATTGAAGATATAAAAAGTTACTTTTATATGCGAATATCTCGCTCAGACTATGAATCAAGAAATCTCGTAGAACTTGTTGGCAGCTCTTTAGTGCCCAAAATTATAAATGATAAACATGACATAACAAAAGATGAATTTGTTGGAAGGCTTATAGCATCTCAAATTAATATGATGGCTAGAACAAATCCTTTTTATGGTACTTTAATAGCTCAAATGCAAATGTACTATATTGGCATAAAAGATAAGGAGCTTTATTTATTAGTTTTAGGTGTTGTAGACTCTGTAGTGGAACCTATAATTCAAGATGCTTTACAAAAAAATTTTGAGAACTATGTAAATAAATATACAACCTCTTTTGATGTCCTAAAAGCTATAAACATTGAAGGAAAAATTATATTTAATGTAAGTATATTGAATTCTAAAAACTAGTATGGAGGGTAGATGCCTTGTAAAGATATTCTTAAACAAATAGGTATGAGAATTAAATCTATTAGAGAAATTGCAGGTTTGTCTGCAGAAGCTTTTTCAAAAAGTATTAGTTTAGATGTTGAAACTTTTGTAAAGTATGAAGAAGGTTCTCTTGACATTCCTATAACAGTACTTTCTGCAATTGCTAGCAAGTACAATATAGAACTAACAGCACTTTTAACAGGACAAGAACCTCATTTAAAAGCGTTATCTGTTGTTAAAAAAGGTGAGGGGATAACTGTAAATAGAATGAAAGAATATAAATATCAAGATTTAGCTTATGAATTTGTTGGAAAAAACGCTGAAGTTTTTTTAGTTAAAATTGAACCATCATTTCAGCCCCAGAAGCATTCTTATTCTCATAGAGGACAAGAATTTAATTATGTTTTAGAAGGGACTGTAAAGTTTGTTTTTGATGGCAAAGAGTATATTTTAGAAGTTGGGGATTGTGTGTATTTTGATTCTGGCCATGATCATAGTGTATTTATCATAGGAGGCACTCCTGCAAAATTATTAGCGGTAATTCTTGAGTTAAAATAGTTTTAACGTAAATAAAAAAAAAGAGAGAAAAAATGATAGCTGAAAAGTTTGTAAAAATCAATTATAAATCTTATGAAGATTTTATTAAAAACTGTAAAATTTCTGTCCCAGACAATTTTAATTTTGGATTTGATGTTGTTGATGAGATAGCAAAATCTGAACCTAATAAAAAAGCAATGGTTTGGCGTAACCCTGAAGGTGAAGAAAAGATTTTTACTTTTAAAGATATAAAAAAAGAAAGTAATAAGGCTGCAAATTTTTTTAAATCTTTGGGAATAAAGAAAGGTGATGCAGTTATACTTATGCTAAAGAGACATTATGAATACTGGCATTGTGCAGTTGCTTTGCATAAAATAGGAGCTTTATTAATACCAGTAACACACTTGTTAACGGCAAAAGATATAAAGTATAGAGTAAAAGCTGCAGGTGTAAAAATTATTGTAGCAGCTTCAGATAGTAGAATTATTGATATAGTAACACAAGCAAAAAAAGATTTACCTGAATTAGAACATATAGTTTCAGTAAGAGGTAAAGTTGATGGATGGGTTGAGTATTCAAGGGAAGTTCAGAAGTGTTCAGATGTTTTTCAAAGACCTACTGGTACACAATCAACAAGTTCAAAAGATAAATTTTTGTTATATTTTACTTCTGGAACTACTGGCATGCCTAAAATGGTGTGTCATGATTTTTCTTATCCTTTAGGGCACATTATTACTGCACGGTTTTGGCAAAATTTAGATGAAAATTCTTTACATCTTACAGTTGCAGATACTGGATGGGGTAAAGCTTCTTGGGGCAAAATTTATGGACAATGGTTGTGTGGTGCTTGTATTTTTGTTTATGATTATGAAAGGTTTGAATATCAAGATTTATTATCCAAAATTGCATATTATAAAGTAACTTCTTTTTGTGCTCCTCCTACAGTATACAGATATATGATAAAAGAAGATTTTTCAAAGTACGATTTTTCTAATTTGAAATATGCAGAAACTGCAGGCGAGCCTTTAAATCCAGAAGTTTTTGTAAAATTTAAACAGATGACAGGTTTAGAGATAAAAGAAGGATTTGGGCAAACAGAAAGTGTTGCTTTTATTGCGACTTTTCCCTGGATTAAAGTAAAACCAGGATCAGTAGGAAGACCCTCTGCAGGCTGGGATATAGATGTTATAGACAATCAAAATAATTCTTGTCAGTCTGGACAAGAAGGTCGTCTTGTGGTTAGAACTAAAGAGTCTAGACCAGTAGGTCTATTTTGTGGTTATTATAAAGATGATGCTTTGACAGAAAAAGTTTGGAAAGGTGGGATATATGATACTGGAGATATGGCATATAAAGATGAAGATGGATATATTTGGTTTGTAGGTCGTTCAGATGATGTTATAAAAAGTTCAGGATATAGAATTGGCCCATTTGAAGTTGAAAGTGCATTATTAGAACATCCAAGTGTGTTAGAATGTGCTATTACTGGTGTTCCTGATGATATTAGAGGTTCAGTTGTTAAAGCTACTATTGTGCTTACTAAAGAGTATAGTCCGAGTCCAGAGCTTGTTTTAGAGCTACAAAGCCATGTAAAAAGAGTTACAGCTCCATATAAATATCCAAGAATTATAGAATTTGTAAAAGAGCTACCAAAAACAATAAGTGGTAAAATAAAACGTAAACAAATAAGAGAGACTGATTCTATCAAGTAGAAGTGGGTATTAGTTATTTAGGGAGACTTGAAAGATGGATATTGGAAAACAAATTTTAGAAGCTGCAAAAAAAATAAAAGGTAAAGTTATTTTTCCAGAAAGTTTTGATATAAGAATTTTAAAGGCAGCTTCTATGCTTACTAAAAACGCTATAGCGTCTGTTGTTTTGCCAACAAATAATTTAGAAGATATTAAAAATATAGCGAAGAATGCCAATATTGATTTAACTGGGATCGAAATAATTTCTATGGACAGGTCTTTATTAAATGGTACTAAAATTAAATTTTTTGTTGAAGCAAGAATGAAAAAAGGCATGTCTGAACAAGATTCTATAGATTTGTTAAAAAATCCTTTGTATTTTTCTATGATGTATCTTAAAAGTGGTGAATGTGATGCGTGTGTGGGAGGCGCTGTTTATGACAGTGCAGATGTCTTGAGAGCAGCTATTTATGTTATTGGTACTCAAGAAGGCATAAAGATGATTTCATCTTATTTTCTTATGATTCCTCCAGAAAATCATCCTATAGCAAAAGAACCTTTAATGTTTGCAGACTGTGCTGTAAACCCAGAGCCTCAAGCTTTAGGATTACACAATATAGCAGTATCTACAGTAGACAGTTATAAAAAAATTTTCCCAGGGAAAATTGCAAATGTTGCAATGCTTTCTTTTTCAACTAAAGGTAGTGCTACAAATAAAATGCTTTCAAAAATAATAGAAGCTACACAGCTTACAAAAGAATATTATAAAGAAGATAGCTCTGTAAACGTTGATGGAGAATTACAATTTGATGCTTCTATTGTGCCAAGTGTAGGTAAAAGGAAAGCACCGAATTCTCTAGTCGCAGGGAACGCCAATATTTTGATTTTCCCAGACTTAAATACTGGAAACATATCTTATAAGATTGCAGAAAGATTTGGTGGATTCCAAGCTTTAGGGCCTATATTACAAGGTCTATCACTCCCTGTAAGCGATCTAAGTAGAGGGTCTAGTGCCGAGGATATTTACTTAATCTCAGCTATAATGCTTTTAAATAAAAGATAGAGTAAAGAAGTAAGTATTCCATTTTTTAGTTTTTAGAGGTTATTATAATGTTGAAAGTATTAGTTACAGGATCAAATGGTTTTGTTGGGAGCCATATTGTTGAAGCTTTAATTGAAGCAAAATATAAGGTCTCATGTTTAGTCAGAGAGACATCAAATTTAAAATGGATAAAACATCTTCCTTTAGAATATTTGTATGGTAATTTGAATAATAAATTTTTTTTAGATGTTTTAGTTAAAGATTTTGATGTTATTGTACACTGTGCAGGTATTGTAAGAGCTTTTAGCAAAGAAGAATACTTTAGAGTAAATGTTGAAAATACAAAAATTTTATGTAGGGCGATTTTAGAAAATAAACCAACCTTAAAAAAGTTTATCTTTATTTCTTCTCAGGCTGCACAAGGCCCCTCTGATCTAAATTCTCTTAGGACAGTAACAGATAAAGAAAGTCCAGTTTCTGATTATGGTAGGAGTAAACTTGCTGCAGAGATTGAAATAAAACATATATTGAGCGATAAAATTCCATATATAATTTTTAGACCTGCTGCAGTTTATGGTCCCAGGGATAAAGATATATTTATATTTTTTAACTTGGTAAATAAACATTTACGACCTACAACTATTAAAAAAAGATTTTTACAACTTGTTTATGTTAAAGATGTTGCAAATGGTATTGTAAAATCTATAGAAAAAGGAAAGTCAGATAATAATATTTATTACCTTGCTAATTCTACAAAATATACTTGGGACGATATTGGCAAAATTATATCTAATAGTGTAGGTGTTAAGACAATTCCTATTATTATCCCTGACTTTGTTTTTGATGTTGTAGGTTTTATAACTAAATTATTATCGTATATAACAGGTAAACCTTTAGTTTTAAACGAACAAAAAATAGCTGAAATGCTTTGTGATAATTGGTCTTGTGATACAAAACCTGTTGAAAAAGACTTAAAATTGTCTTTTACTAGTCTTGAAGTTGCTTCTAAAATAACATATAATTGGTATTTAAAAAAAGGTTTTTTTAATAAACTAATATGAAATAGGAGATGTTTTAATGCCCTCTGATATTTTTGAAAAATGTTTTAATTTTCAGGCTGCAAATGAACTAAAAAAAGTAGGATATTACCCATATTATCATAGAGTTGAGTCAGAACAAGGGCCAGAAATTACAGTTGAAGGTAAAAAAAGAGTAGTTGTTTGTTCTAATAATTATCTTGGACTTGCAAACCATCCTAAAGTTATAGAAGCTTCTGCTAAAGCTGCTAGTCATTATGGTACTTCTTGTACAGGGTCAAGGCTTCTTAACGGTACAAATGATTTGCATGAAAAAGTTGAAAGAAAATTTGCAAAGTTTGTCGGCAAAGAAGATGCAATTTTATTTACTACAGGACATCACTCAAACTTAGGAGCTTTGTCATGTTTAGTCTCAAAAAGTGAAGTTTTTGTTACAGATAAATTAGATCATGCCTCAATAATAGATGGATGTCGTTTGTCTTTTGGACAGATGGCAAGATTTAGACATAATGATATGGATGACCTTGAAAGACAACTTATAAGATACAAAGATAAAGGAATACTTATAGTTGTTGATGGTGTTTTTAGTATGGAAGGCGATATTGCAAAACTTCCTGAAATTTCAATACTTGCAAAGAAGTATGGAGCAAGAGTTTTTGTAGATGAGGCTCATTCTTTAGGTGTCTTAGGTGCAAATGGAAGAGGCACTGGAGAACATTTTAACATGGAAGATGATGTTGATGTCTTAATGGCAACAGCTTCTAAATCTATGGCGTCTATAGGTGGTTTTATAGCAAGTAAAATGGAAGTTATAGACTACATAAGGCATAATGCAAGATCTATTATTTTTACAGCAAGTCTTCCGCCAGCGTGTGTTGGGGCAATAGATGCTTCTTTAGATTTAATACAGCAAGAACCAGAAAGAAGAGCGAGAGTTATGAATACTGCAAAAAAAATGAAAGAAGCATTTAAATCTCTTGGTTTTAATACAAATAATTCAGAGTCTCCTATTATACCTTTAACTGTAGGTACAGATATGGTGGTATTTAAAATGTGGCGAATGCTTTTTGATGAAGGTGTTTTTACATCTCCTGTTGTAACTCCTGCAGTACCTGAAGGACAGGCAATTATTAGGACAAGTTATATGGCAACACACACTGACGAACATTTAAATTTTATCTTAGAAAAATTTAAAAAAGTTGGGAAATCTTGTGGTGTAATAGCTTAAAATCTGTGAATATATGAAAATAGTTAATATAAGAAATAAAAGACAACTAAAACAGTTTATAGATTTCTCATGGGAAATCTATAAAGATAATAAATTTTGGGTGGCTCCATTAAAAATAGACGTAGAAGAAATTTTAAGCGAGAAAAATCCTTTTTGGTTACATGCAAAAAAGCAACTTTTTTTAGTTTGTGATGAACAAGGAAAAACTTTAGGCAGGATTGCAGCTATCATTGATTATAACTATATATCTTTTCAAAACGATAATTGCGGTTTTTTTGGTTTTTTTGAATGTATTGATGATGTAACTGTTGCGAGACTTCTTTTTGATAATGCTAAGAGTTGGTTAAGCGAGCAAGGCATACATAAAATTATGGGACCTATGAACCCTTCCACAAATGATGAATGTGGATTTTTGATGGAAGGTTTTAATATTTTACCGAGTATTATGATGCCATATACTCCAGAATATTATTTGTGTCTTGCAGAAAAATGCGGATTAAAAAAAATAAAAGAACTTTATGCTTATGATATGGACGTTACAAGTGACTCTAGAGTAGCTAGACTTGGGAAAATCGTTAATATGGCAAAAAAGAAAATGCCAATGCTAAAAGTGGAAACTTTAAAAAAGAGTTCTTTTAAAGAAGATTTAGCTTCAGCAATATCTATATATAATTGCGCATGGGAGAAAAACTGGGGATTTGTCCCTTGGAGCGATGAAGAGTTTGCATATATTGCGTCGAAACTAAAAAGTTTTGTAGAACCTGAAATGATAATAATAGCTAAAATGTCTGGTGTTGCTGTGGGAATGCTTATATCCTTGCCGGATTACAACCAAGTTTTAAAGAAATTAAATGGTAAAATCTTGCCATTTGGTATTTTTAAGTTTTTGTATTATAGAAGAAAAATAAATAGTTTAAGACTTATGGTAATGGGAGTTGTAAAAGAATATAGACATAAAGGCATAGAAGCTATTATGTATGAAAAAGGTCTTAAGAATGCTTTAAAGTTGGGTTATAAACATTGCGAACTTTCTTGGGTGTTAGATGATAATGTTATGACTCATCGTACGGCAGAAATGATGAATGGTAGGATTTATAAAAAGTATGCAGTATATGCTACTTTTGATAGTTTTTAGTTAAAGTTGTGTATAGTTTTTGTAGATTTATGCTCCTCTCCTAGAATAACGACGAAAATATATAGTCGGAGGTATGGGAAAATGGTTATTAAAGCATTAAAGAAAAAAAGAAGTTTAAAAAAAGCAACAAAACTAAAAACAAAATCTATAGATGAAAAAAAGCTAGAATTAAAAAATAACTGTAATAGTTATATTGTTATAGATTATCCATTTGAATCAGAAAATATTAAAGGCTTTCATTACGTTATTAGAGTAGGAGCTTCTAACGAAGGGTATGTTGAGCTTTCGTTTAACAATGGGGAATGGCTTCCTTGTAGATTTGCTTCTGGTTATTGGTGGTTTGACTGGTCTTACTTTACGCCTGGAGATCATTTCATTTCTGCAAGGCTTGTAAATCCATCAGGTGATGTTATTTTACAAACAGAAAATAGGAAGTGTAGAGTATGCTAAAAGAGAAAGATTCTTTATATGAGATTTTAGGTAAGTTTGTTTTAATTTCTGCAGTTGGATGTTCTTGCTTTGTTATTGCAAAAGCTTTTTTAAACAATGATGAAAAAAAGGCAGCCTATTTACAAAAAAGATTAAGACAATCTTATGATGGCCTTTCTCCAGAAGAATATTAGTACTGGGTTTTTAGAGAGACTCAACTTATAGGAAAATGTAATGTATTTAAAAAAAGTAGAGATGTGCGGATTTAAATCCTTTGCTGATAAAACAGTGTTAGATTTTGAGCCAGGCATTTCTTGTATTATTGGCCCAAATGGTTGTGGCAAGTCTAATATATCTGATTCTATTCGCTGGTGTTTGGGAGAACAAAGGGCTAAATCTATGAGAAGCTCAAACATGCAGGAAGTTATATTTGGCGGTACTCAAACTAGAGCTACTACAGGTATGGCGGAAGTTTCTCTTACGTTTGATAACTCACAAAACATTTTACCTATAGATTATTCTGAAATTACAATTACAAGAAGACTTTTTAGAAGTGGAGAAAGTGAGTATTTTATAAATAAAACACAGTGTAGACTTAAAGACATAAGGGATATGTTTTTGGATACAGGTGTCGGCTCAGAGGGCTATTGTATAATAGAACAGGGAAAAGTAGATTTTTTAACTACTGCAAAACCTGAAGATCGAAGGGAACTGTTTGAGGAGGCTGCAGGTGTTTCTAAATATAAAGTTAGAAGAGAAGAAACTTTACGAAAACTTGAAAAAATAGATATGGATATGTCTCGTCTTTCAGATGCTCTTAGTATACACAAGCAGCAGATAACAGCTTTAGAGATGGCGGCAAAAAAGGCAAAACAATATAAACAATATCAAGAGGAGCTTGCTAAGTACGAAGTTGCTTCTTTAGTAAAACACATATCTTATGGTAGTCAGGAAATAGAAAGGTTAAAAAATGAGTTAGATCCAAAGATAAAAGAATTTGAATCCACAAATACTTCGATGTCTAAATTAGAAGTTCAAATACAAGAAACACGTATTAGTTTAGATGAAAAAAATGAACATTATGTGAGTTTAAATAGAGATGCTAGTAATATAAAGATGCAAATTGGGGTTTGTGATCAGATAATACAAAACGCTATGAATAGAGAAGCTGAAATAAAAGCCGAACAAGAAAAGCTAAAACAAGAACTTATTTTAAATAAAGATAAAATTACACAAACACAAGAACAATTAAAAAATTTAAATACTGATGACACTTACTTACTTTCTCAGACACAAAAGCTAGAGCAAGAATATAAGCAAAAAGAAGAACAATATAATTCTATTAAACTAAAGTTGTCGGAATATGGGAAAAGAGGGAATGAAATTCGTAACAGACTTTCAAGCTTAGAGTCTGAAAAAAAAACTCAGCTTAACTTAAAAGCAGAACTTTCAGAATCTAAAATACACTTGGATGCAGACATCGCTTCTTTACAAAGGATTATATCAAGACTTAAAAATGAAATTGAACCTACAAATAAAGAAATTACTTTGCTAGAAACAGAGCTAGTTTCTTTGAAAGATTCTTTAGAGTCTTTTGATAAAAAGAAAGAAGAAATTAATAAAACAATATCAGAAAATGAAGGAAAAATAAAAGCTTTGGAAAATCTTTTGCTTGAACATAAAGAAAAAATAGCTTCAAATCAGTCTCGTATAGCAACACTAAAAGAATTTGACCAACAAGATCCTGTAAGATCCTCGATTAGGGCAGTGCTTAATTTAGGTTCTGTAGCTAGAGGCCCAATAAGTAGTATGATTGATTTTGAAGACGATAAAGCAGACCTTATAGCTTCTGCGCTTGGAGAGAAATTAAATTATCTTGTTTGCGAAACTTCTCAAAAAGCAGAAGAAGCCATATCTTTTTTAGAAGAAAATGGTTTAAGCAGACTGTCTTTTATAGTTGCAGACAAAATTACAGATTCTTACCAAAGCAGTGCTATTAGACTTCCATTAGGCTATACAGAGCTTATAAAATACTTAAAATATGATATTCAAGACGAAAAAATAATTCGTTTTATTTGTTCTAACACTTTAGTTTGTGCAAACAAAGTTTATAGTAATGTAATTGTACAAGGTGGTGGAAAAATATCTTTTGAAAAGCCTGTTTTGATTGAAGAACACATAAAAACTCTTAAAACAAAATCAGAACAATTGTCCCAGGATATATTCTCTATTCAGTCTGAAATAAACCAACTAAATGAGTATCAAATAAATTCAAAATTGGAAAAAGAAAGGATTGGGTTTGAATCTATAAAAATAAAGACTCAAATTGAAGGAAAGCAGTTGCAAATTGAAGAAAAAAGAAATGACATAAAAAGCGTTTCTGAAGAGATATGTAAAAACGAAGAAGAAATTAATGCTAAAACTTTAGAGCTTTCTTCTTTTAGTGACAAAATATCTGCTTTTGAAACTCAACTTACAGATTTTACTGATGAAGAAAATAGGCTTTACGAGGAATTAAAAATTATTGAAGACAATATGTTTTCTGTAAGGAAAGAGGAAGACTTAATTGCTCCCTTAATGATGCAAGCAAGAAGTGATTGGGATAAAAAAACTTCTGAACTTGAAAATAAACAAAAAGGGCAGCAATATCTTCAAGATAATATAACTAATATAGAGCGACAAATAGCTAGTTGTGAAAATAAAATTGAGATAAATGACAATAAGCTTGTAGAGCTTACTACTTGTGCGCAAGAAGAAACTGCTAAGTTACAAGCATTATATGAAGAGCAAACTTCTAAAGAAACTCAGATACAAGTTTCTTTGATAGACAAACAAACTTTGCAAGAAGCGTTAGATATAGATGCAGACAAAATGAATACTTTACGTTCTACAGTAGAAGCATTAAATAGTACTGTAAATTCTATGCAAGTAGATTTAAAAAATTTTGAATATCAAAAAAATGATTTAGAACAAAGACTTTTGCAAGTTTATAATAAAAACTATGAAGAAATAAAAAACGATTTTAATGATGTCCAAGTAAACAATGAAGAAATAGATCGAATTAAAAGAAAAATGGAAACGTTAGGTTCTATAAATCTAGCTGCTCAAGAAGAATATGATGCTTTAGAACAAAGATACAACTTTTTATTAACCCAACAGCAAGATTTACTAAAAGCCAAAGAAGACTTGCATGAGGTTATAAAGAAAATTAACCAGTCCACTATGGAAAACTTTAAAAAAACTTTTGATATTGTTAGAGAAAATTTTAAAAGTTTATATAAAAAGCTTTTTGGTGGTGGAGAAGCAGACTTGATGCTTACTGATGAAAATAACTTACTAGAAAGCGGTGTAGATATTTATGCTCAACCTGCAGGAAAAAAACTCCAAAATATTTCTTTGTGTTCAGGTGGGGAAAAGGCACTTACTGCTGTTGCGTTACTTTTTGCTTTTTTTATGGCTAAACCGTCTCCTTTCTGTATTTTAGATGAGGTAGATGCTCCTTTAGATGATGCAAATGTTGGCAGGTACAATGCAATGGTAAGTGAATTTTCTTCTAAGACACAGTTTTTAGTAGTTACTCATAATAAGCGAACCATGGAAATGGCTGATATTTTGTATGGTGTAACAATGGAAGAACACGGCGTTTCCAAAATAATTTCTGTTAGAATGAACAACCAAGAAAATAGAACTTCAGAGATTGCATAAAAGACGCAAAAGAAAAAAATTACCTAATTTTCAGTAAATAAGTAATAAATATAGATCTATATGTGGATACACTCAGGAAGAGTTAGAGATTAATTTTAAATAGTACCTGCCTTGCCCATTTTAAGGAAAAAAAGGAAAAATTTATTCATAAAAAGGAGGAATGGGGTAACCCAAAGAGTTAGTTTTATATAAAAACATCTAATTTTTGTTTTTTCTAAAAAA
>NZ_JAITJM010000022.1:0-13845 GCF_031278955.1 Candidatus Endomicrobiellum cubanum
CTCTAATTCCATTTCTATTAGTTCTTCTATTTCTAACTGCTACCAAATATCCTTTGCTCTATTATCCTTTCGTGGAGAAAATACTACTGAGGTTGATAACCTCCTCATTAATAACAACACCCTTTCTTTTACCAACTCTGATATTGATTTGTCAACTACTCCTGTTTATTTAGTTAATACTAGTACCTATTCTCAAAATACTAACTATTCTCAAAATACTATTATCCATAACACCATTGCTGAAAATAACTACGTTAATTTCATTAATGCTACAAATGTCTCTTTTGGCCTCTTATTTGGCTTTGATTCCTTCTCCTTTGCTCTCCCTAACGATATTCAAAATAGCGATACTATTCTTTATCTTTGGTAAACATATAGACAAGGCTGGCTCTTATTCTGTTCAAGATAAAAAAGATTTTTTGTTGAAAAAATTTTGGCGACTTTTTTACTGTCGTAGGATTACCCGATTTGTGTTTATCACACGACAATCCTTACGTTTTTTGTCTTGCACTTAAAAATTCATAATTAAATAGGATTCCTATCAGAAAATCTATACTTTACAGCTTCTGCTACATGATTAGCACTAATGCTTTGCACACCATCTAAATCTGCTATAGTGCGGGAAACTTTTAAAATTTTATCGTACGATCTAGCAGAAAACTTTAATTTTTCCATAGACATCTTTAATATTTCGTAAGCACTTTTATTTAAAACACAATACTTTTTTATTTCTTTTGATTGCATTTGGGCATTTGAGTATATTTTAGTCTTTAAAAACCTGTCATTTTGTATTTGTCTTGCCCGTACCACTCTTTCTTTAATATTCGCAGAGCTTTCTGAAACAGAACCTAAGTCTGTAAGTTCTGATAGTTTTAATGCCAAAACTTCAACGTGAATATCTATTCTATCCATTAAAGGTCCTGAAATTTTACTTCTATATTTGTTTATTTGTAAAGGAGTACAAACGCAGTATTTTTCTCTATGTCCTAAATTACCACAAGGACAGGGATTCATAGCAGCAACAAGCATAAATGAAGCTGGAAATGTAAAACTATTCTTTGCTCTAGAAACTGTTATTTTTTTATCTTCTAAAGGTTGTCTTAAAATTTCCAAAGTATCTCTTTTAAATTCCGCAAACTCATCTAAAAACAAAACACCATTATGAGCAAGACTTACTTCCCCTGGTTTAGGGTAAGGACCTCCTCCAGCTAAAGCAATCGCAGAACTAGTATGATGAGGATTTCTAAACATACGGGTTTTGATAAGCCCTCCACAAAAACCTCCTCCAACAACAGACCATATTTTTGTAGTTTCTACAGACTCATCAAAAGTCATTGGAGGGAGAATACTTGGGATACGCTTTGCTATCATGGTTTTCCCTGATCCAGGTGGGCCAGACATCAACAAATTATGTCCACCCGAAGCAGCAATTTCTGCAGCTCGTATTGCACTTTTTTGACCTTTAACATCTGAAAAGTCATACTCATTAGTTATTGGATTATTAAAACTTTCAGTGTCATCGTACTTATATGAGTTAATAAAAGTTTCACTATTAATAAACTGAACAACTTCTCCTAATGTTTTAAATGGGAATATATTTGCTGTGCCTGCTATAGATGCTTCTTGCCTATTTTCAAATGGAACTATAAAGTCTTTTATATTATTTTTTTGCAAAGCCAAAGAAATTGGCAATACACCTTTAACTCTTCTTATTTTACCCTCGAGAGATAACTCTCCCACTGCACAAAACTTTTTAAGATTCTCTTTTTTTATTTTACCAATGGCTGCCAGTATACATAAAGCTATCGGCAAATCAAAAATACCACCTTCTTTCTTTATATCAGCTGGTGCCAGATTAACAGTAATCTTTTTTGTAGGAAAATCGAACATTGAGTTTTTTATCGCTGCAACAACTCTATCACGAGACTCTTTGACTGCAATATCAGGCAAACCAACGATAGAAAAAACCGGCATTCCTGACGAAATATAAGTTTCCACTTCCACTATACTTGCATCTATCCCATTAAGCGTTGCAGCGTAAATTAGAGGAAGCATTCTAAGGGTCTCTTTTTAAGTTTTTTAAGTTTTTTGAACAAACTATCAAGACTTGCAAATTTACCAGTATGAATTTTGTTAGTGTTTAATACAATTATCTAGAAATAGCAATTTTTTTTATTTGATTGTTACCAATCAAGGTTTTTATGCTTATAAAATAAACACCAGGAGCAACTAGATCCCCATTTTGGTTTTTTAAGTCCCATTTGATCATTCTTTTGTTTAAAGCAGTGTCTGTTATTAAATCTTCTGCATTAAAAGATTTTACAAATTCTCCAGTTACTGTATATACTACGACATCTATAATAGACGTATGAAAAGGAAAATTTGTTATCTTTATATAACCTTTTTCATTTAGACTAACCGGATTTGGATAACATACAAACTCTCCAACATTACCAAATGGTAAATTTTTACTATTTAAAACAAGTTTACCGTATCCATAAGTATTATTAGGAGAGCTTGGCGCATATACTGGATTTACATTTGCTAAAACTCTCTTTTTAAACGTCCCATCTGCAGTACTAGTTGAAAGACTAGGGTCTAAACTTAAAAGAAGAGCTGCAGCGCCAGCTACGTGAGGTGTAGCAGCAGAAGTGCCATTAAAAGCACGAGATCCATACGATACAGTCGTAACACCTGTAGGAGCAGTGACGTCCGGCTTAATGCTTTCATTAGGAGAAATTTGATTTCTAAGAGGCCCTCTAGCACTATAATCTTCTATACTTCCAGAAGCATATCTGAAAACATTTACAGCACCTACTGTTAATGCAGTTTTAGAATCTCCTGGAGATAAAATACTGGACTCTGGATTTACATCCACCGGATTTACAATAACATTCCCTGGACTCTCATCATTTGAAATATATAATCTCATTTCTCTGTCAGGAATAGCATCTAGGCTTTTTTGAATTTTCAATTTATAGAGACTATGCCCATCACGAGGTTTTGCAATATCAATTTTAGGATACGTACCACGTGCATAAGTGGTTGACGATATAAATGAAGTGCCATCATTTTGGTAAAGCCATAAATCATATTTTGTGTTTCTATCTGTAAAATCATTCCATATAAAAGTAATGCCGGCTGTTGAGCTAATTTGAATATCCAAAAAATCAGTACCGTTTGCAAATCTCATAAATCCTGGGGTAGAAGGTGAATCATTATACTTACCAAACCAAGACTTTTGAGCTCCGTTACCAGCTGCTACAACACATAAAATATTATTCGATGTTGCATTGTCAACTGCTTGCGATGCAAGACCAGTCCCATCCATAAAACACTCACCCTCAAAACCAATAGAACAGCTTGCGATGTTTATTCCATTGCGTTCACAATAGGTAAGAACTCTTGCAAAATCCCCAGTAGTTCTAACTTTTAACAAATACATGTCTATACCGGGAGCAATATCATAAATTATTTCTGCACATCCTGACCCATGCACTTCTGTTTCCAGTTCAGGGTTTAGGTCCGGAATTTCCATCTGCGAGGTTGAAATTTGCACACAATCCTTGGCTATAAGCGTTTGTGGAAGTTCTCCCCGCTTTTGCAATGTGTCAAAACTTTTAAAACCAGTATCAATAACTGCAACTTTTACACCTTTGCCATCTATACCGTTTATAACAAATGAAGTGGCATCTATTGCATCTCTTCCCTCAGAAATAACTTCTAAGGGTTTAGCTATATCAACAAGATCAATATAATCCACACCTTCAACATCTTGTATTTTTGAAAGTAAATCAATTGGTACATGTGCGATTACTAAACTTTGATATGTACAATATTCTATATTATGCTTAGTGAAAAAACTTAAATCTATCTTGCTAGAATCTCTATCTATTGCATAAAAAGCAACTTCTAGTGTTTGAGGGTTAGATTTTGTTGCTAAACTTTGAGTTTGCAACTCTTTTACTGCATTTCCTAGTCTGTAAGACATTGTACTCTTAGCAAAAGAAAAACAACAGAAGAGTATTAATATACATACTATACTAATATTCTTTTCTAACAATTTATTTTTCCCTGACTTGACCATTAGAGTACCCTCTCCACCTAATAATGAGAAGTTATAATACATAAATATCTACTATATAAAGAATACATACTATGTTTGTATTAGAATATCATTATAACATCTTTAAACTATAATCACCTGACTAGAGCGTTTTAAATACCTACACAAATCTAAAGGCTCAATGGTGAGCATAGTTAGGAACTTCTATAAAGGGAGAAGCAGGTGAGGAAGATCAATTATGGCCACACCAGTCATAACTTCTGTCATTTCTTGAATTAAATGAACTGGAACTTGGGCATTCACTATACTTTGAGATGTATAATATTGTATGCCATGAGTATGAAAAAAGATAAAATCTATATTATTAGAATCACGATTTTTTGCATAAAAAGAAATTTCTATCGTTGTTAAATAAGCTGGCGTCCTTATGTCTGAACATTTTTCTTGCAGTTCTTTAAATTTCATTCTCAATCGATAATCCATGTATACCGGTCTCTCAGCAAAAGAAGAGCTAACGAAAAAAGCTAGAACTAATACCAAATTAACGCTTTTCTTTAATAATTTATATTTCATTTAAAATTCCCCCTTTAATGAAATTATGTTAGAATTTCCCAACTCCCCATACGGTAACCATGCATAAT
Source organism: Candidatus Endomicrobiellum cubanum (assembly GCF_031278955.1). Lineage (NCBI taxonomy): Bacteria > Pseudomonadati > Elusimicrobiota > Endomicrobiia > Endomicrobiales > Endomicrobiaceae > Candidatus Endomicrobiellum > Candidatus Endomicrobiellum cubanum. Next base: position 4,708 of record NZ_JAITJM010000022.1, read on the forward strand.
CTATTCGAATAATATTAATTTTTAAACCAAACCCTAGAGATAAATTTCTTTGATACCAACTACCTAAAGAAGAGTTATCATTTGTCAATGCCCAATTATAACCTCCTCTTAAAATAAAACTTTCACCAACACCAACTTCTATAGCAGTCTTGAGCCACATTGTATTATCAAAAAAAGATTTCAGCTCAACACCAAGTTGGCAAGGCTCAATAATTTTATTTGCATATGATAAGTAAGCATTTGAAGGAAGCATATATCCATCTACTTTAGGTCCTATATTTTCTAGTCCTAGAGCTAATGACCATTTATCATTTGACGATAAAAATACAGCTAAGCCAAAAGCAAGACCATTCATTTTAACACTATCAATATTTGTAAATATATACTTAATGTCGGTCCCTAAAGATAAAATATCTGTTATACAATATCCTAAACCAGCTTGCATGCAAGAGTCACCCGCTCCAAAAGTGCCATTTTCAATATAATCGCCACTAGAATCTTCAGTATATCTATCAAATTCTCCATAGTCAAAACCAAAATAAGATAAGCTAAGGCCCAAATTTTTATAAGGCATTGCAAAATTAAAAGAATTGTACCCTGTGTTTTGAAAATGAATTGCTTTTGATACCTGGATATCGTAATGATCCGCAAAGCCTAAAACTGCAGTATTTGTAAAAGAAAGATTTTTATCAAAAGTTGTTAAATTTGCTAAAGCAGCTTGATTTGCATTTCTTGGTAATTTCAAAAAAGCAAAAACTGTTGTCCCTGCAGCCGCAAAAAGATTACTTGTCAACAGAACAATAAAAATTAAACTACTAAAAGCCTTTTTTCTGTTCATCAAAAATATTCCTTTTTTAAAATTATATCTACTGTTGCCCAAATTTTAGCATTAATTGCTCAAAATGTATATTTTAAGTACTTATTTATTACATTATTGTTTATTCCTTTATTTGCCAATGTCGATGCTGCTTTATCTATCCCTGACTTAATTATTTCTTTAAAAGCTAAAAGTGTAGTCTCTTTCATTAAGTTTATTTTTTCTTTATCTTCTTTTAAAAATTTAGATAAAACAAAACTCGCAACATCTACATTTTTTGACAAAGGACCTATGCCTAGTTTCATTCTTGGGAAGTTTTGTGTATTTAAATGCTCTATAATAGATTGTATGCCATTGTGTCCGCCAGAAGAGCCTGACATTCTTATTCTATATTCTCCTAAAGCAATTGAAAAATCATCATAAAAAATAAAAATCTCTTCTGGTTTGATTTTATAATACTTTGCAAAAGATGATATAGGAACACCCGAAAGATTCATAAATGTAGTTGGTTTCAAAAGCCATACTCTGCCATTATTATGACTATAAAAAGAAATATCAGCCATATTATTCCAAGATTTAAATTCCAAATGCAAATTTTCAGCTATTGCATCTAACACCACAAATCCTAGATTATGGCGGGTGTTTATATATCCACTTCCTGGATTACCAAGCCCTATAAAAAGTTTTGTATTTATACTCATAACAAGGCTCCGCACACTACTAAAAGTCTCGGACACTTATTTTTTCTGCACACTGCTGGCAGAAGCAGTTTCAGCACCCTCTTCCTTATCTTTTTTGCCTTTGCTTATTACTTCTGGCTGAGTAGTCTCGGCAGTTTCTTCTTTAGGTTTTTCTTCTTCAACAGCAACAGCTATAACATTAACTATCAAAGTGCTTAGCTCTTGAACATAATCTACATTTTCAAGTTTCGGCAAGTCTGCTATTGTTATACCCTGCCCCAATCCAAGAGTACTTACATCAATACTAATTTTCTGAGGAATACTTTTTGGAAGAGCTTTAACCCTAACTTCTCTGACAATAAACTCCATAACGCCACCAAAATTTTTAACACCATCAGCAACGCCCTCAATATGTATAGGAACTAGAACTTCAACTTTATCTTCTAAAGAAATTGCTTGGAAATCTATATGTATAGGACTCTGTGTTAAAACATCTCTTTGCAAAGATTTTACAATGGCTGGTTTTTTGCCATTTTTAAAGTTTAAATCAATAATTACGTTGGCTCCATTTTCTGCTATTATAGACATAAATGTTTTTGCATCAACTGTTATAGATTCTGGCGCTATATTTTTTCCATAAAACACAGCAGGTATTTTTTCTTCTTTTCTTAAAGCAGACAATTTATTTTTAGCCCCTAATTCTCTTGTCTGTACATCTAAAATAACTTCCTTCATTTAAATCCCCCATTGTTATTTACTACATAAATAATATGTTATTCATTTGGTTGTCTCTAAAAACTTTAACACATACCCTTACTGCGCCTTTTCGACACTTCTGCGTTAAAAAATTATAACAATTTTACTCATTAGGGTTTTAGAGAAACACATTTAACACTTACAGAAATAATGCGCTTATAGATTCATCATTTGAAATTCTCATTATAGCTTCTGATAAAATAGAAGCTATACTTAAAACAACAACTTTTTCTATAGACCCCTTATTTGAAAGAGGGATAGAATCTGTTATAACTACTTCTTCTATTGAAGAATTTTGTATTTTTTGTTTTGCATTACCTGAAAGAATCCCGTGAGAAGCTGCTGCAAAAATCCTAGATGCACCTTTTGCCTTTATTGCATCTGCCACTTTTGTTAAAGTGCCTGCGGTATCTATCATATCATCTAAAATTATACAAGTCTTCCCTTCAACATCACCAATAATATTCATAACTGTTGCTTCATTGGGGCAAGGTCTTCTTTTATCTACAATCGCAAGTTCTGCATTAAAATGTTTTGCAAAAGCCCTTGCTCTTTCCACACCGCCTGTATCAGGAGAAACAACAACAACATCACTTAAATTTTTCTCTTTAAAATACTTCAAAAGTATTGGTGTACTATAGAGATGATCCACAGGAATATCAAAAAAACCTTGTATTTGCCCAGCATGTAAATCCATAGTTAAAACTCTTGTAACACCTGAGGTTACAAGTAAATTTGCAACTAATCTTGCAGTAATTGGTACTCTCGGCTCTGATTTCCTATCTTGCCTTGCATAGCCATAATAAGGCATAACAGCAGTAATTCTCCTAGCTGAAGCTCTTTTTAAAGCATCTGTGATAATTAAAAGTTCCATTAAATTTTCATTAACGGGAGCGCTAGTTGGCTGAATTATATAACAATCTGCGCCTCTAATATTATCAACTATTTTTACTTGTATTTCTCCATCGCTAAATCTGCCCACTTTTGTTTCAGTCAAAGGCACATTCAAATGCTGTGTAATTTGTTTTGCAAGGTCAATATTTGCATTACCTGAAATAATTTTAAGTTTCATATTTTCCTCTTTGTAACTATATCACTTTTTTATTCTGCGCTTTAATTCTTGCCTTGCTCTTGCTATTGCAAGTTTCCCTTTTGGCACATCATGTGTTATTGTTGAACCCGCAGCAATTAATGCCCCTCTACCTATCTTTACAGGAGCTACAATATTTGCATTAGAGCCAACAAAAACATCTTGTTCTATTATTGTTTGATGTTTATCTTTCCCATCATAATTACAAGTTATAGTGCCAGCTCCTATGTTTACATTTGTTCCAATTTGAGCATCTCCTATATAAGAAAGATGATTAACTTTTGAATTTTTTTCTATTAAAGACTTTTTTGTCTCTGAAAAATTTCCAATCTTAACATTTTCTTTTAAAACTGACCCTGGCCTTATATGAGCAAATGGACCTATTTTAACTTTTTTACCTATATTTGCACCATCTACATACGAATAAGATATTATACTTTCATCAGCAATTTTTGATTTTACTATATAACTTGACCCTTTTAAAACACACTTTTTACCTATATTAACACCACTATCAATAAAAACTCCAGGGTATATAACAGAATCTTGTCCTATTTTAGCATCATAAGATATATAAACATTGTTTGTATCTATAATCCCTACTCCACTATTTAACAATTCTTTTATTTTTTGTTCTTTTAAAATAGCTTCTGCTCCAGAAAGTTCTACCTTACTGTTTATCCCTTTGACTTCAATTTCATCTTTTATAAAAAGCATGGATACTTTATGCCCAGATTTTTTTAATATTTCAATTGTGTCGGTTATATAATATTCTTTTTTTGCATTATTTGGTTTAACCTTTAAAAGAGCTTTCCACAGATTTTTATCAAAACAGTAAATGCCAGAATTTATTTCTTTTATTTGCCTTTCATTTAAATTTGCATCTTTTTCTTCAACTATTCTTTCAAACAAACCATTTTTTCTTATAATTCTCCCATAGCCAAAAGAGTCTTTGACTTCAGTTGATAAAATTGTAACAGAAGAGCTATTCTTTTTGTTATTTTTTATCAAGTTTGATATCGTAGCTGTTTTTATCAAAGGAACGTCTCCACTAACAACTAAAATGTCTCCATTATAATTTTTAAAAATTTCTTTTGCTTGCATTACAGCATGTGCTGTACCGAGCTGTTTTTCTTGGTAAACAAATTTTATATTATTTTTAGATAAGTATTCTTCAACTATTTTATGACCGTAACCCACAACTATAACTATATTGTCTGGTTTTAAAGGAGATACCGCGTCTATAATCCATTTAACTAAAGGCTTGCCTGAAAGCTTATGCATAACTTTAGGCAAAAGAGACTTCATTCTTGTGCCTTGCCCTGCAGCAAGTATTACAACTGAAAAATTTTTCATATATAAACTCAAAAATCCCGCGCAAGGATAGCTTGGTCTCACAGAGAAATAATTATGTTTACTAAATTATAACAAAAAATTATTAAATAACAAAAAGTATGGTTTGCTTTTAGGTTTATTGTTTTGAGCAACGAGAGGAAGACCTTATATTTTTGGGCCTCTCTAAAAACCAGTTTTAATAAAATTTATTAAATGCTTCTATTTCCACATATTTTGTAGCGCATTTCTCTACCAAATTCGGTATAAAAGAATTTTTTTCAGCGCTTTCTGTCCAGTTTGATGCAAGTCTGGTTTTCCTATTAATCCAGGGTTTCTCTGGCCCGGCATAGTGAATAATAGCGGGGTTTCCACATGCTTCTTCCCATTCGCCATCTTTATAACAAAGCGTAGGAGTAAACTTTTTATAGACATATCCGTCCAAATGAGCCTTCATAAAATCTTCAATAACAATAACCACATTATATCTACAAGGCAAAAGTCTTATTTTGCCATAACAAACCGAATTAATAGCTTCTTGATCTGGACAAATTAAAAATTCTTCGTTTTTTGCCTTTTTCCCCAGGAAGTGTATGAACTTATTTTCTATTTCATCTTGTCTCATTTTTACTAAATTCATTAAAACTACTCCACCATTTATGTAGTTGTTTATTGAATTAATTTCTAAAACTTTTAAATACTGTTGTGTTGCAGCATGAAACGTTGCCACATCAGGAACTCCTGCAACGTAATAATCTGACAAGTCAGTGCCAAATAAATTTGTAAATCCTCACTAATTATTAAGTCTGCATCTAAATAAAGACTCTTTTCCTCTTGAGACAACAAACTTGGGAATCTAAGCCTGTAATAAATAGGAACGGTATAATAAGACTGGGCCTTCATGTTTTTTAATTCTTCACCCATATCTTAAAAACTACTTCCAAATTATCATGAATGTCCTTCATAAGTCCTATGCTATCTTTATTAGCTTATTTAAAATCACCTGAAACAAGAAGATATATTTTATACTTCGTATGAGGTTAGAATTTTTTAAGATTGAAGAAATCGTTACCACTGTAGGCATAAAATAATTGTTGTCCGTAGACATAGCAATTATTGCTTCTTTTTTACTCATTTTAATAACTCTTGTTTTTTAAACTGATAGTATGTTTGTTGGAATATAAGCCAACTTTGATGAGTAGGGTTCTAATTATTTTCGCAAGCTTTGTGTATTGTATAGGTCTAACTTATTTACATCTGTTTTACAACATAGATAATGAGCACGGAGAGAGAGGGATTTGAACCCCCGATAGAGTTTCCCCTATAATAGTTTTCAAGACTATCGCCTTAAACCGCTCGGCCATCTCTCCTCTTAAACCTATTCAATAATCAAAAATCTATAATTAAACTTCTAAAAATTATTCAAAACTTACTCCTAGACCAGGATGCGGTTCCGAATATAAACTTTTTTATTTTATATACAATATCGAGGAATCCTACGCAAATTATCAACTATACTTTACTGACACACTTACTATCTTCAACAAACATTAAAACTACTGCCGGTTTTGTTCCCACTTGCCCAAAAAGACCAGAAGAGCCTTCTGTTACTACTTTTACAGTAACATCTTCTTTTTTACAGCCTAATTGCTTTAATCCTTTAGAGATTGCTTCTTCTACAGTTTTACCTTTAAATTCTAATTCTATCATTTAATCTGACCCTCTTTTTTTTAAGAACGACTAATTTTTATGTGTGCCTCTTCTTTTTTTAGCACAAAATATTGCTCTATCATAGAAATTAAGCTATTTGTAATCCAATATATTACAAGGCCTGACGGGAATGACCAAAACATAAATGTAAAAAGTATCGGCATAATATACATTATTCTTTTTTGTGTTGGATCAGAAGTTGCAGCAGTCATTTTTTGTTGAAAAAACATTCCAAGTCCCATTATCAAAGGCAAAAGATGAATACAAAAAGAACCTATTGTTACGAAGTGATCAGCTGCCGATAAATCTTTTACCCATAAAATCCAACTTGCACTCCTTAATTCATAAGCATTTCTAAGCATTGTAAAAAATGCCCAAAATATAGGAAGCTGCAATAACATTGGCAGACATCCACCTAAAGGGTTAACTTTTTGGGTTCTATAAATATTTATCATTTCAGATTGTAATCTTTGTGGAGTATCTTTGTATTTTGTTTGAATCTCTTTAATAAGAGGTTGGACACGCTTCATAGCAGCTGTAGACTTTAAGCTCTTTAAGGTTAAAGGGTAAACTAAAATTTGTATTACCACTGTAATCATAATTATTGCCCAGCCATAGTTGTTTGTAAGACCATAAAAAAATGTTAGCACAGCAAAAGCAATTTTACCCAAAAACCCAAAAAAACCAAAATCTACAGTTTTTTCTAAGCCTAAATTATAAGTTTTTAAATAAGTATATCCTTTAGGTCCTAAATAAAAATTAACAGAATATTCTTTTTTTGATAAGTCTTTAGGGAAAGTTGCTTCAAGACTTAACCCCAAAGGATGTTTTTTATCAAGTCTAGATGGTATAATCTTATCAAAGTCTTTTGGATTTTCCAGTATAAAAGCTGCCAGGAAATACCTATTATCTATAGCTGCCCATTTATAAGTAGGGGCAAGCTCTGGGTCGTTTTTAAGTTTCTTTAATTTATAAGGTTTGTCTATAGTGTATGCTAAAGCTCTTGTTAAAGTAATATTCTCTTTTTCTTCTTTTGAATCTGTACCTAGACCAGGCCCCCAACTAATATCTATTTGAGGAGCTGTTACATCTGCGCGTGTTGTTTCCATTACAATATTTAAGTTATGCATATAATTTTTATCTAAATTATATGTTTTTGTTATTTTCCATCCTTCTTTAGAAGCATGTTCAAAAACTATTTTATTGTCAGCTTTAGAAATTATTTTATAAATAGAACCAGGGAAGTTTGCCATTACAGGTTGTGATCCTGGAAAAACTAAATCTACCCACTGCCCGCTTTTTTCTTTAACAGACCAACTAAGTATAGCTGCGCCCTTGTTTGTTAAAACAGCTTTGTAAGTTTCGTTTTCGATATTGATTTTTTCTTCATCAACATAGCCTTCATTGGTACTTATAATATCCAAAGTACTTTGTTTTCTTACATTTTCTAAATTTGTAACAACCTGTGTTTGAGTACTGCTTTGTACAACTTTATGTTGTGCTTTAGGCGCCAAGAAAAAAAACCAAACAAAAATTGTGACAGATGATAAAACCACAAATAGAACCGAATTTTTTTGCATTATAACTTCCTCTTTTTACGCGTTAAATTTTCTTTTTAGGTAATGGAACCGGATCAATACCACCATTGCAAAACGGATGACACTTCAAAATACGTTTAACTGACAAATAAGTTCCTTTAACGAAACCATATATTTCTATAGATTGGTAAGCATAGCTAGAACAACTCGGATAGAAACGACATCTATGAGGAAATGTTTTTGAGATAAATTTATAACATTTAATAAAAAAAAGAGCGAGGTTTTTCATACATTAGTCCTGCAACGTACACAGTTTAGCTTTTGTTAGTAAACCTAAAACAGCATTTTTAAGATCGTTATAATTTAACAACGTGGTCTCACGTTTAGATATAAAAATTAAATCTAAACTAGGCTCTAATAAATGTTTATTTGTCCTAAAAATTTCTCTTAATCTTCTTTTTGTTCTATTTCTTACTACTGCAGTACCAATTTTCCTAGATGTAACAAGACCCAATCTGCGTAAGCTTTTCCCGTCGTTTCTTTTATAAGCTAAAATTTTTATCTTTTTATTTTCTAACTTTAAACCATTTTTGAATACTTCGTTAAAGTCGCTTTGAATATGTAAACGTTCTAAATATGTAAAAGAAAACAATTTATTGGTTCCGTATTGCTTAAACGACAAATTTTCTAAACAATTTTTACTGTTTTGCATACTACAAAAGTACTAAGCGCTTAACGTCTTACGCCCTTTTCTTCTACGAGCGCTTAAAACCTTCCTTCCTCCAGGGGTTGCCATTCTTGCCATAAAACCTATTTTCTTTTTCCTTCTGTCTTTGTTGGGTTGAAATGTTCTTTTCATTTTAAATCCTCTTTGCCGCACTTCATGCGTTATTGTATAAATTATATCTAAAAAGCTTAAAACCTGTCAAACAGCTCTTTAAGGAAGAAACACCTAACCCCTGACTTGACCTGTAAAAGGAAGGAAAGGGGTACCCCAAAAGGTCAAGTCAGGGGTTAATGGGCAACAGTGATTACGTAATTGAAAATAAAAAATAGGCGCATCTTAAAAGAATGCACCTATTTGATTAAGTCTTTTTCTTAAATAGCGTATCCAAATTTTAATGCACCTTCTACTCCTTCTCTCTTTCCTATATATCCACTACCTCTCAATTCTATCCTCACTCCCCCTATCCTACTCTCTACTCCTATTTCCCC
>NZ_JAITJM010000025.1:0-27631 GCF_031278955.1 Candidatus Endomicrobiellum cubanum
TATTAATGAGAAGATTGTCTACTTCACAGTTGGATAAGTATAATAGAGCAAAGGATATTTGGTAGCAGTTAGAAATAGAAGAACTAATAGAAATGGAATTAGAGGAAACAGAGATAGTACTAGGATGATAAAGAGCGTTATAGTTTGAGTATAGGTCTAGGAAAGCAGCGGATATGTTGTATACATTACAATAGGAAGAGATGTTAATGGAATTGTTGTCTAGATAAAAAGAAGAGGTGAGGGTGACAGGGTTAGAATCATCATCATTAGTATCAAGGCCTATATAAGCGCCTATGATTTCGTTTATATTAGAAAAGCTAGAGACGTTGATAGAGTTATTGGTAAAGGGAGCTTAGCTCCAGGAGCTAAGCTCCAAGAGAAAGTAGAATTAATGATATTATTTGAAGGAAGGATATTGGAAAGAGCATTATTTAACAAAGAAACCGAGCCATATAAGGAAGAGTGATTTAAATCATTATAAATGGTAAGAGAATTAGAAGAACAGATAAAGGAGTCTTTAAGAAGGACATTGGATTGGTCATATGAAACAGAAGAAGAAGCAAAAGGGAAATTAACAGAGCCGTAGATTTTGTGAGAATCTGAGAGAGGGTAATTAATAGTAATGGAGTTGCCAGATGAGGGATTAAAGAAGTTAGCTGAATCCCAGGGAGAGTTCAAATTTATTTGCCCATAATTAGGAGAGCCAGAAGTAGTATTTGGACTGTTACCAGCTACATCGTAATTAAGATCATTATTAATAACAATATTTTGAGCAAAAGCAATGGTAGGAGTTAATGTTATGGTTAAGAAGAGAAGAGGGACTCTTTAAAGGCCTTGTTAAACTTGTTAAGACAGTTTGACATTAGTTACCTCCAGTTATAATTTAGAGACTGCTTTAAGTCAAAAAAAGGTGAAATCAACTTAAACCTTCTATGTGTAAAATAATTAAGACATTTTCTTGGTATGTTTATTGAAACAAATTCTATTTTTGCAATTTACTCACAAGTAATACTTATCAAGATTTATACCATTTGTCAAGACCTTATTTAAATATCTTTCTTTAGCTATGCTTAAGACTTCTCGTATATAGTGGCCATCTAATGTTATTTCCATTACACCTTTATCTATAGAAAATAATTAATTTTTGGCAAACAACCTTGAAAATAAATCTGCAGTATTACTATCTAAATATACATGTGTACATGAACTGACCCTTGAATAATAATTTTACTGCCTCTTCTTCTAAGACAAGAGCCTACAATTTTCTTTCCATGATAAACCAAACCATTAATATAAAAAAGTATTTACAAAATATTATTAGAATAACCTACTAATACGCTCTTAAAAACAGATATATCGCCGTATTCGTTAAATAACATTTCATCTTATAGACATATTCATAACTGCATCTCTAAGTATCTTTAGTCCAATGGAGCATCTGTTCCTGTTTCTTTCTCATATGTAATCATTTTTAATTTTTTCTTTATTCCACCGCGAGCAGAATAACCACCAAGCTTTCCATCGCTTCTTATAACCCTATGGCAAGGTATTATAGGAGCAAAAGGATTTTTTGCTAAAGCAGTACCTATAGCTCTTGCAGCTTTTGGTGAACCTATTTTTTCGGCAAGCTGTTTATAGGTTATTGTTTTACCTGCAGGTATATCAAAACAAGCGATCCAAACTTTTTTGTAAAAGTCAGGATATTTACTCATTTTTTTAATAATATCTTTTGGTATCTTTTTCACAAGCGTTTATTTATTTGGGAACATCTCTTTTCTTCTTAAATGCCGATGATAAGTGATCGCAAATCTGTGAGATTCGTCCCTTATTGATTGTAAAAGCTTTAATGCCTCTGAATGTTTGCTTAAAACTAAAGCTTTATCTTTTGAAGGAGAAAAAATTTCTTCATTTTTTTTAGCTAAAGAAATTATAGGAATATTAACTTGAAGCTCTTCTAAAGCACTAACAGCAGCACTTAGCTGACCTTTTCCCCCATCTATTAAAATTAAATCCGGAAGTTTTTCATTTTTTCTAATTAACGATGAATATCTTCTAAAAACAACCTCTCGCATTGTTGCAAAATCATCAGCACCTTTTACAGTTTTTATCTTAAAACGTCTGTAATTTTTTTTGTCTGCAATACCATTGTGAAATCTAACCATAGAAGCAACAGCATTTGCACCTTGTATATTAGAATTATCAAATCCTTCTATAATAGCAGGAGGATTTTTTAACCTTAGAACGTTTTTCAATTCATTTATGCTATCTGCTCTTTGAACAGATTCATTTATTTCATCTTGACTAATTTCATTTATCATAACTCTTTCAGACATGTTTTGTAGAGCATAGAGTCTATCTCTTATTTCTTTAGCTTCTTCATAATGCATATTACTGCTCAAAGTAAACATACGAGACTGCCATTTCTCCTCAAGCTTTTTAAACTTTCCGTTTAAAAACAATTCCACATCTTTTATTTTACTTTTATACTCTTTTGACATCACCTTTCCCATACATGGCGCATAGCACATTTCAGTATGATAATATATGCACGACTTAACTTTTTTCTCTTCTGGAAGAGTCCCATGAGTAAAGTTTAATTTACATGGACGAATTTTAAAAAACTTAATAAGCCAACGGACAAGTTTTTTTATATAAAAAAGCTGAGGGTATGGTCCAAAATATAAAGAACCGTCTTCAATTTTTTTTCTTGTAAATACTAAACGAGGAAAATCTTCGCCTACTGAAAACTTAATATATGGATAAGACTTATCGTCTTTCCACATAGAATTAAAGTACGGTTTTATATTATTTATTAATTGTCTTTCAATAATCAGTGCCTCTCTTTCTGATGTACATAAAATATAATCTATTTTACGCATAGCTGTTATGATAGATGTGGCTTTTGAATCTATATCTGCATTGAAATATGAAGATAATCTATCTTTAAGACTTTTTGCTTTACCGATATAAATTATATTTCCTACTCCATCACGCATTATATAAACGCCTGGTAGCTTTGGAACTTGTTCAAGTTTTTTATTTTTATACTCAGACATTTACACCTTCTTACCTGCTAAATACGCTCTTAACGGTCTTTAATTCTTCAGATTTTAAAATATATGATGATGCAATAAATGCAAGAATTGCACAAAATATAGCAACAGGAACACAAATAAATAAATTATCAGAAATTTTGCAAGCATTCAAAGCAACTGCCGCAGTAATTATTGAAGCTATTAATGATTTAAATGAAGAAAACGTCACTTGTTTTAAATCAAGACTTCCTATACGCTTCTTTAAGCATATAGCAAGAACTATAACATTAAAATATGAAGACAAGGCTGTAGCAAAAGCAAGTCCTCCTACACCCATAGGGCGCATCAAAACTATACATAAGAAAACATGTAATATCATAGTCCAAATTGCTGTTTTTACGGGAGTTTTGGTATCTTGAAAAGAATAAAATGCATTTGCAAAGATTTTCGCAGCAGCATAAGCTGGAAGACCGAAAGAATAAAAAAATAAAGCCTTGTTTGTCATTATAGAACCTAAAGCATCAAATTTGCCATGTTCAAATAAAAGTTTAACTATAGGCAATCCTATGGTCATGAGTCCGACAGCTGCTGGCATTAAAGTAAAAATTATAAATCTTATTGAATAATTAAGCGAATTTTTAAGCGTTACAATATCTTTTTCTGCACAAGCTTTTGACATCGCAGGAAGTGATGCCGTTGCAAAAGCAAGTCCAAAAACAGCTAAGGGCATTTGCATTAATCTGTTAGAATAATATAACGCTGATACGGGACCATTACCTAAAAAAGAAGCGCAAATATTATCTACAAAAGCATTAATTTGATCTACAGAAAGACCTACTAGCGATGGTACCATAAGTAAAGCTACTCGCTTGACACCAGGATGCTTTAAATTTATTTTAAACTTTAAATGCCAACCAAGATTCTTAAGTTTAGGATATTGAACAAAAAAATGTAAAGTACCACCAAATATAACGCTCAATGCAAGACCCTTAATTTGATTCCCTGGAGAAATCAGTGGAGCTATAGCCAATATATAAAAGATTTCAGATACACTTAAAGATAATGGTGCAAGCGCGGGTATAAAAAATGAATGTAACGTATTAAGTATTGCTAAAAGGAAAGCTGCTAAACATATAAATACTATAAAAGGAAACATTAAACGAGTAAGCGCTATTGTTATTTGCATTTTTTCTGGATTATCAGAAAAGCCCCACACCATCATTTTTGTAAGTGCAGGAGAAAAAACCACGCCAAGAGCAGAGATTACAATAAGAATAATAAGTAAAACTGTAAATATAGCATTTAAAAAATTTTGAGTTTCATCTTTATCCTTAGTATGTAAGTAATGACTAAAAACAGGTATAAAAGCCGCAGAAAATGACCCTTCTCCAAACATACGTCTAAAAAGGTTAGGTATTCTAAAAGCTGCATAAAAAGCATCCGCAAACATACCAACGCCAAACAAATTTGCAACAAACATGTCTCTTATATACCCTAAAATTCTTGAACAAATTGTGCCAAAAGCAGCTTTACCTGCATGTTTAGCAAGAGTTTTATTTTCCATTTATAAACCCTATATCATTTTGAACAATTTGTGTCCTAAACCAAGTATTTTGACGTTTAGCATAATGCCTTGTATCTTTAGAAAATTCTAAAAGCATTTCTTCTTTAGAAATTTGCTTATATAAATATTTTATAATATCTCTATAACCTATACCATTTAAAGACGGAGATTCTTTACTAAACCCCAAACTTAAAATTTTTCTAGTTTCATCTATCATCCCGTTTTCTATCATGCGCTTACAACGATTATTAATTCTAGCATAAAGCTCTTCTATTGGTAAAACTATACTAAAATGTTTAAAATTATAATGCTTCTTTTTAGGTTTAATATGTTCTTTTACAGTTTTACCTGAAATAATATTTATCTCTAAAGCTCTAAGAAGTCTTTGTGGATTTAATTTATTTTTTTTAGCAGATTCTAGATCTAATTTTGAAAGCTCATAATATAACTCATCTTGAGAAAGTTTTTTTAGTTGTTCTCTTAAAGTTTTGTTTGCTTTAGGCATTTCATCTAAGCCATAGAGCAAAGCCTTAATATATAAACCTGTTCCACCAACTACAACAGGGATTTTGCCTTTATTTTGTATTTCTTTTATTTTTAAGTCTGCTTGAGTTCTAAATTCCTCTGCACTATAAGTTTTGTCTGGATCAACAATATCAGTTAAATGTTGTAAAATACCGTTTATTTCTCTTACACCATTTCCTAACAAAATTCCTTCTTTATTTGTACCTACATCCAAATACTTGTAAACTTGCCTTGAATCACAGGAAATAATTTCACCATTATACTTTTTACAGAATTCAACAGCCTTTTGTGTTTTACCACTTGCTGTTGGTCCAGAAATAACAAGTACATTTGGTATTTCTGAAGAAGAGGTGTCTATAATATTCATTATTTTCTCTTAAAAAATTTTTCTAAATCGTTAAGTGAAATTTTATATGCTGTAGGTCTACCATGAGGACAAGTAAAGGGATATTTACATTTAAAAAGATCGCTAACTAACTTTTTTATTTCTATTAAAGAAATATTGTCACCAGCTTTTATGCTTGCACTGCATGCAAAACGTATAATTTTATCTCTCTTCTGAGATATTTCTATATTTTTTAAGTCTTCTACATCTAAAATTACATTTTTTACAATAGGTTCAATCTGCATGTCTCCTAATAACGCAGGATAAGCGGTTATTCTAAAAAAGTTATCACCAAATTCATCTATATCTATTCCTATCTCTTTAAACAGACTTATATTTGCTTTTATAATTTCTGCTTCACTTTTAGAACAACTTATATTTTCAGGCATAAGTAACGCTTGCTGCTTTATAGAATTATTGTTTATTTGAGAAACATACAATTCATATTTTACTCTTTCTGCTGCTGCATGCTGGTCAAAAATATATAAATTCTCCTGATTTTCAACAATTACATATGTATTAAACACTTGACCTAAAACCTTTATGTTTTCATCAAATTTATCGTTGATTGAAAAAGATTCTTGTCTGGCAAAAACATTTACATACTTGCCAATATTATAGTTTTGTTTAGAAAAAGAAAATTTTCCATACTCTATTTTAGGCTCTCTTACATAACTAGGATTTAATATGTTTTTATTCTCATTAGCATTTATATTTGTCCTACTTACTTCTAAGTTCATATTTTCATGATTTTCATTGTTTGTTAGGTTCATATTAGGAATACTTGAATACGATTGCGAAACTAGAGAATCTTTTAAAATCTTGTAAATTATATCATACATCGCTTTTTCGTTTGCAAATTTTACTTCTCTTTTTGTTGTAGAAATATTTACATCAATTTCACTAGGATTAATATTAATATAAATTAAAATTCCAGGATATTTATCATGTGGAATAGACTCTCTATAAGATAGGTTTATGCAGTGCATAAGCCATTTCGGAAAATTTACAGATCTAGAATTTATAAAAAGATACTGATGCTTTTTATTTTGTAGTGCATTGTCTCTATTGGTAAAATATATACTTATATACACAGTGTCAAAATCAGCATTAACATTTTGCAATTTGTTGGCAAAATTTTCCCCTAAAATATCTGAAATTCTATTAATTGTTTTATCTGTCTTTAAAGCAGAAAAAATTACCCTATTTTCAGAAATCACCTTAAAGGATACTTCCCTATTTGCAAGAGCTATTTCTTCTAAAGTGCTTAGGATTTTTGTTCGTTCTGTGAAATCACTTTTTAAAAATTTGTATCTTACAGGCACATTAAAAAACAAATCTTTAACTTCGGTGATAGTCCCTTCAGATAAAGAAGATGGTAAAATTTCTACATCTTTACCACCTTTTGTTGTAAGTTTCCAACCAGAAATATCGCCTCTTCTTCTAGTTTTTATTTCAAGATTTGAAATAGCCGCTATAGATGCTAGGGCTTCACCTCTAAAACCAAAAGAGTTTATATAAAACAAATCATTAAAATTTGCTATTTTACTTGTAGCGTGTCTTACTATTGAAAGTTCTAAATCACTTTTATCCATACCAACTCCGTCATCTTGTACTCTTATAAGCTTTTTACCTGATTGTTCTATCTCAACTATTATAGATGACGAAAGTGCATCTAAAGAATTATCTACTAATTCTTTAACCACACTTAAAGGACGTTCTACAACTTCTCCAGCTGCTATTTTATTGATTGTTTCTTGAGACAAAATATTTATAGACATAAAAAACTCTCTTAAATATAGTTTTCTTTTTGATTTATTTTGCTGACTTTATTGTTAGAGCAAATAAAGCACTTTTAGACTTACAAATTATATATGTGATGCCTATCGGCAATTTCTTTATCCTTACCCCTAGTTTACACCTTTATATTATACATCTTTTTGTCTTTTTAAAAGAATCCCTTTGTCTGTTCTTCTAATTCTGTTACCATTTATAATGATTTAAATTACTCTAACATATATGGCTCTTTTTCTTTGTTAAGTTATGCTATTAGATATATCACTCCTTCAAACAATATCATTAATTCCACTTTCTCTTTTACAAGAGGTGCCAGGAAGCCCCAGACTTAAAAGAGTGGGTAGGAATGGTACACCAAATACAGAAAGAACATAATCTGGCAAGACAGTCAGTAAAAGACAGGTAATAAAGGTCTTGGATATTTTTTTAATTTCCAGTAAATCAAAATTATACCTTACTGTTAGCTGTTGTCGTTAATAGGAAGCCATCCCCTTTAGGGCGTGGGATCAGAAAATTATTAACTAAAAATAATGACAATGTTTTAATTGATATTTCTACAATAGAATTAGAAAAAAGTTTTAAAACAACATTGTGGTAATAAAAAATATTATTAAAAATTTATGAAACTAGAAGATTTATATGAATTTTAAAAATAACATTGCAATTATCACTGGTGCAAATAACCCTTTTGGAATAGGAGCTACAACAGCTTTAGAATTTGCAAAAGCTGGTGCAAAAGTTGTTTTGACTTATAAAATTATTCATCGTAATTATGATGAAAATAATCTTGTAAATAGCGGTATAGATTTGTATTATAAATTAAATGCTGAAAATTGCGATGCTATCGAAAAAAAATTAAAAGAAATTACTAAAAATTATTTGATCATTGAATCCGATATTTCAATGCAAGCTGATGTTTTAAAAATTTTTGATGAAACTGAACAAAAATTCGGTAACGCTAACATTTTGGTAAACAATGCTGCTTTTGGCAGTGATAAAGATACAATTTTTTCTGTAACAAATAATACTATTGACGAAACTTTTGATGTAAACGTAAAAGGAACTCTTATGATGATTCGTGAATTTGTTAAAAGATATATAAATCAAAACGGTAAAATTATCAACTTTAGCTCTGATAATGCCTATCATTCTTTTTCAGATCAAATTATATACGTTGCAAGCAAAGCCGCAATTGAATCACTAACAAGAACCATAGCCTGCGAAGTAGAAAAATTAGGAATAACTATAAACGCTATTGCACCTAGGCTGACTCAAGCCGCTTGGATAAATAAAATTTTAGAAAAAGAAGTGCTGCCGAGTATTCCATTGGCTAGATTAGGAACGCCAGAAGATATCGCAAATATGATTTTATTTTTAGCTTCTGAAAAAGCGTCATGGATTACAGGTCAGGTTCTAATTATTTCTGGAGGACATGAGCTTTAAGTAAAATAATTTTTTTGTCCAGTTTGAAAGGCCATTGCCTGTTTAATACTATAAGAATACTAGTTTTGTTAAAAGCAACAAGTCTGGTGTTTTTTTTATTTTACTATTTTGTCTCTAAAAGCCAATCAACAACATTGATTTGTTTAATACCATAATAAATATTAGAACCCAAATCAGTTGTCAAAAGCATTTTTGGGTTATTGTCCCTAATTTTACGCAGTGACTCTAATTCACGAGTCAAAGTTTTACTATCTTTTACGGAGTAGGCAACTTGGATATAAAGTCGTTCGGTATTAGGTAATTGGACAATAAAATCAACTTCTTTATCATCTTTCTTGCCAACATAAATTTGCCCAACATTATACCTGCGAAGCAATTCTAAATAAACGATATTTTCTAAACGATGTCCTAAATCCTCATCAGACTTCCGTCCCAAAAGTAATGAGCGCAGGCTTAAATCAACAATATAATATTTGTCATTGGTTGTGAGCAGTTTTTTACCTTTTATATTATAACGACTGACTGGATAAATTAAATAACATTCCGCCAAATAACTGAGCCAACGTACAATCACATTATGAGTTATTTTTGCTTCATCTGTTTTTTTACCTCTATTAAGTTCAGCGGCAATAGCGTTTGCCGAAACTGGCGAGCCAATATTATTGCAAATAAACTTCAAGACCCGTTCAAAATTAACTTTATTGCGTATTTGGTAGCGTGTATAAATATCTCGTTTCAATATGGTATCATAGACATCACTAATATATTTCATTGACAAATTTTTATCTCTTTGAGAGAGAGTGACCGCTTCGGGAAACGAACTAGCGTTTAAATATTCGGCAAAGAGACGATCTTCATTTTGTTCATCGAGGAAACTTTGGCGATATTCCGCAAAAGAAAACGGCAAAATGTGAATTGTGATATAACGTCCAGTCAAAAGCGTAGCAAGTTCACCCGAAAGCAAAAAAGCATTTGAACCCGTGATATAAACATCAATGTTTTTTTTGATAAATAGTCCATCAACCAATTTCTCGAATTTAGGGATAGTTTGAACTTCGTCAAGGAAGATGTAATTTTGATCGTCAGCAACTATTTTGGCGATGATTTTTTCATAAATCTTTCGCCAATCCAAATCATAGTTCAATTCTGGATCTTCAAAATTATAACTTTGAATTTGTTTGTCCTTAACCCCCTGCAATTTCAATTCATCACGAAATAAATCTAATAAGGTAGATTTTCCACTACGACGAATACCAATAATAACTTTTATCAAGTTTTGGTCTTTTAATTTTCGTAGATACTCTAAATATATTTCTCATTTTATCATAATGTATTAATTATAACCCAAAACTCACAAAAACACAAGTTTTGGGTTATAATTTGTGTAAGGATTGCCTTTGACAAATTTTTTAATTTTTATAATCTAATGAAAATAGGCAACCGAAACTACCACTGACAAATATAAAAAACGGAGTTCGTTTTTGAAAGGTCATTGCCCCTCATACTATTTCTGTTTCTTCTAATTCCATTTCTCAGTCTTTTTCTGATTGCTCCCTAATATCCTTTGCTTACTTATCCTTAAGAAACTGTGAGGTAGATAATCTACTTGTTACTAGCAACAAATTATTGATTTAAAATTTGGTATAATAACTTTTACTAATTTTAAGGAGAGCTTTTTAATGAACGCAATAATTGAGACTTCTTTAGGAACAATTAAAATTAAACTTTTGCCTGAAAGTGCCCCTATAACAGTTTCAAATTTTGTAGAACTTGCATGTGGTACAAAAGAATTTACAGATCAAAAAACTGGCAAAAATATCAAGAAAAAATTTTATGATGGACTTGTTTTTCATAGAGTAATACCAGAATTTATGATACAAGGTGGATATCCTCTAGGATCTGGGATAGGTGGCCCTGGATATAATTTTAAGGATGAAATAGATCCTAGTCTTAAATTTGATAAGCCCGGAATAATTGCTATGGCAAATGCTGGACCTGATACAAATGGTTCTCAGTTTTTTACAACAGAGATCTCTACTCCATGGCTCAATGGCAACCATACAATTTTTGGTCAAGTTACAGAAGGTTTAGGAGTCGTAAAAATATAGCTAGGGTAGAAGTAGACTTTTCTTCTGATAAACCTATAGACCCAATAGTAATAAAAAGCATAATAATCGAAATAAAGAGGGTTATATGAAAAAAGTTGTTTTTATAACTGCTCCAGACACATTTAGAGATGAAGAATATTATAAACCTAAACAATTGCTTGAAAATGCTAATATTGAAGTTGTAACAGCAAGCACAAAAATAGGCGAATTAATTGGAAAATTTGGATTTAAAGCAAATAGTAGTCTTTTACTTGAAGACATTAACCCTAATAACTTTGATGCTATAGTATACATAGGTGGAGCAGGATCTAGTATATTTTTTGACAATGAAAAAGCTTTAAATTTAGCAAGAGAATTCTTTAAACTTAACAAGACAGTTGCCTCTATATGTATTGCGGGCGTGATTCTTGCAAATTCAGGAGTTTTAAAAGATAAAAAAGCAACTGTTTTTGTAGATGGAAAAGATACTCTAATAGAAAAAGGTGCTATATATACTGCTACTCCTTTAGAAATTTACGGAAAGATTATAACTGCAAACGGTCCTGATATTGCTAAAGATTTTGGCGAAGCTATTTTAAAATCAATAAAACACTAAATTTTATGAAAAATATAGACACTCTTATTAAACTTGCTTTAAAAGAAGATGGAGTCTTTAACGACATTACTACAAAAGAGTTTGTGGCAAATGACAAAAAAGCTAGCGCTGTATTGGTTGCTAAAAAACCTGGAATTCTTTGCGGAGTTAATGTTTTTGTAAAAATATTTAAAACAATAGATAAAGACTGTAAAGTTACTCTAAAATTAAAAGATGGTACTAAAATTAAACCTGGCGATAAAATATTAGAAATTTATGGTTTAGCTAAAACAATTTTAGCTGCAGAAAGAATAGCTCTTAATTTTTTACAATATTTGTCTGGAATTGCAACTTTAACAAATCTCTTTGTAAAAACCATTAAAGATAGTAAACCAAAAATATATGATACAAGAAAAACGCTACCGGGATATAGAGAGCTTGCAAAGTATGCTGTAAAGTGTGGTGGTGGGCATAACCACAGAATGGGACTTTATGATATGGTACTTATAAAAGATAATCACTTAAAACTTACTAAAGATTTAACAACTAGAATAGCAAACTTTAGAAAAACATATAAAAAAATCCCTGTTGAGATTGAGTGTGAAACAATACAAGAAGTAAAACAAGCTATTGATGCAAAAGCAGATATTATAATGTTAGATAATACTTCTATTAACAACACAAAAAAAATGATTAAACTTATAAGAGATACCTCTAACGCAAAATATAAGCCTGAGATAGAAATTTCCGGAGGAGTAAACTTAAAAACTGCAAAAAACTTCTCTAAACTTGATATTGACAGAATCTCTGTAGGAATGCTTACTCATTCTGTTAGCGCTTTAGATTTATCTTTAGAAGTAATAATAAAATGACAAAAATTCTTAAGATATTACATTCGAACAATTATATTTCCGGGAATGAAATAGGGACTATGCTTAGCATATCTAGAGCAGCAGTTCATAAGAAAATAAAAAACTTAAAACAAATTGGGTATAATATTAAATCTTGTGCAAAAGGTTATAAGTTAATAAAAGATAAGATTTTTTTTAATGAATATGAGATAGAATCTAGGCTAAACAAAAATCTTAGCGTCTGCAAAATTATAAAATATTATAAAGAATTACCCTCCACACAAACCACAGTAAAAATGCTTGCTCAAAAAGGTTTTGATGAAGGAACAGTCGTTATTGCAGAAAAACAAACAACCGGATACGGCCGCATCAAAAAAGTTTGGAATTCTAACAATGGCGGTTTGTGGTTTTCTGTACTTTTAAAACCACTTTTACACCCTGAAGAATCTGCAAAACTAGCTTTACTATTGAGTATTGCATTAAAAAAAACTTTCGATTTCTACAATGTAGACTCAAAAATAAAATGGCCTAATGATATTCTTATAAACAATAAAAAAATAGCTGGTATAATAATAGAAATGTCTGCAGAGCAAGATATTGTAAATTGGATTGTAGCAGGTATTGGTATCAATGTTAATAATGAATTGCCAAAAGACTTAAAGAAAATATCCATATCTTTAAAAGAAATCATAAATAAAGAAATAGACAGAACAGAATTTATTTGTAAATTTTTTACTAATTTTGAAAAATTATATACTTCTTTTAAAAAAGAAGATTTTAAACAATTTCTAAAAGAATACAATGACAATCTTTTATATAAAAACAAATGTGTAACTGTAGACACTGGCTATAACACAATAACTGGCATAAATTTAGGTATAGATGAAAATGGAATGCTTATACTCAATACTAAAAATGAATTAAAAAAAATAATGTCTGGAACATTGCGGGAGTATAAAAAATGAAAGTAAAATATACATTATTAGTTTTATGTTTTTTCATTTTTTCTTGCTCATCTAAAAAAGTGCTTGTTCCTCACTTTGAAGTAACATCTAGTATTCCAAGAGAATTGAAAACACCAGGATTTTGGATATCAAGAATACAAAATCCTGATAAAATAATTCTTACAGAAAAACAAATAAAAGATTTAAATATAAAAATACAAGAGTCGTCACCTTATCTAAGAGATGTTTTAAATATAGACATAGACACAGAAAAGAAAAAACGTACTAATATAGATTACACAAACAACTTTAAAACGACTTTAAAATACTACTATCCTACTTCTTTAAAACAAGTGGGATTAAAATTTTTTAAAACCCTAGAAAATAATATAGATTTTAATGCTCATACAAATCTAGGATTTGCTTTAAGTATTGGATATGCAAGACTTAAAGCACTGCCAACAGATGTTCCTCTCAGTTCGTCCTTAGATACTTTAGATTTAAACAGATTGTCTTGTACTCATCTTAATCCTTGTTCTCCACTAGCTGTTCTATACTCCACCAGAGATAACCAATGGTATTATGTGGTTTCTGAAATATCAGAAGGATGGATAAGAGCAGATCAGTTAATTTTTGCTTCAAAGCAAGCTATTTCCGATTACATTAACAATAAAAATATTGCTGTAGTTACTTCTAGATTTACAGATATTTATAAAGATACTTCTCTAACTCATTTTTACGACAATGTAAAAATGGGCGCTATTTTATTTATTTCAAAAATAAAAGGTGCTATTGTAGAAGTCAAAATACCTGTTAAAAAAGATAAAAATTTTTCTAATAACAACTTAGAATTCATGTATTATTATGTAAAAAAGTCAGACATATCTTTGGGATTTTTACCGTACACGCAACGAAATATAATTATCCAAGCTTTTAAACAAATAGATGCTCCTTATGATTGGGGTGATAATTATGGATATACTGATTGTTCTGGTTTTATAAGACAAGTTTTTTCATGTTTTGGAATTAAGTTACCTCGAAACTCAAAACAACAGATTAGTATTAAAGATTCTATTGAAATAAATATTCAAAATAGAAACTTAAAAGCAAAAACAATAATTTCACAAGGTATACCCGGAATAACACTTCTATATCTTCCTGGACACATCATGTTGTATTTAGGATATTTAGGCCAAGATCCTTATGTAATACATTCAATCAGAGGATGCTTAGGTAAAGATAATAAAATACATATACTAAACAAAGTTGCCATAACAGACCTCAACTTAGGAGATAAGTCCAAAAATAAATCTCTACTTGAAAGGGTAACTTTGATGAATGTGGTAGAATAATGACAAAAATTAAAACATTTTTTTATATTCTTTTTATTTTAGATATTCTTGCAGGACTTATTGTTGGCATATTTGTAAGTTTATATGCTGCAATTGCTACAGCTTTTGTTCTATTAGTCTTAAATTTAACATTTTATGCTATAATCCTAAAAGCTTACAAACAATCAAAGAAGGTAGAAAAGAATGGATCAAAATAAAAAAGCAACCCTTTATAAATATATGCTTTTAGTTTCCACTACTTGTGGAGTTATAGGTATATATCTACTTTATAAAGAGTTTATTATTTTAGGTTGGATTCTTATTTGCATTTGGGCAATACTTGCTACCTTAGTAAGAGTTTTAATAATATTAGATAAAAAAAATTTACAAAAAAATAAAAGGAGACTTTAGATGGAACTATTTAAAATGGCAAAAGAAGCCCTGTCTATGAGAAGCAAGCTAAGCGAAATGGATAAAAAATTAAAAGCTAAAATTATAGAAGTTGAAAATAAAGGTATAAAAATCCAAGCTAATGCAAAAAATGAATTTTTAAGCTTAAACATTCCTGAAGATTTACTTCAAGAAAAAAAAGAGAAGATAGAAAAACGTATTCTTGCAGCTTTCCAAGAAGCTGGAGAAAAAGCTCAAAAAGTAATGGCCGAAGAAGCCAAAAGTTTAACAGGTGGTTTAAAAATCCCTGGTTTAAATTAACTGTGCTTATTAAAATTTTTAATTCTTATAAATAGTGGGATTTTAACGCACAGTGATAGCACCTGACTTGAGTATTAGAGTTCCCCCCAATCCTTCCTTTTTCCCTTTTATCGGTCAAGTCAGGAGAAGGGAGTCTATAATTTATAAACCGTTAAAGTGTAATTTTTCAAAGTAACTTTACTATGCACCTATATATTGCATAATGTAAGCTTCACTCTTATCTTTTTTGAATAGTAGCTTTCCTTTCTTCCAGCCGTATTGCTTTATTAACTGAAACACTCTATAATTATATTTCTTGCCAGACTGTTGTGCAATAATTATTACAGCTTCTTTTTCTTTTTGAAAATTATTTAAAATTATGGAAAACCTCTGCTTATCTTCAATATCAGCAAAAATTGTAGATTGATTAAAAAATGACAATCTATAGATAAGACTATTGAAGAGGTGGATCTGACGCGATACACATACGACATTATTCACATAATCATACTTTAAGTTTTCGTGTTGATAAAATCGTATAAACTTCTTTCCTGTCGTAAAGCCTGAGATTACAAAAAATAGTCGTCAAAATAAAAATTATCCGCTTTATCTTTACTGAAAACTTAAAACATACATCTATCAAAAGTTTAATCAAAAATAAAACAAAAATTATACTTATGGGAGCTACAGGCCAAATATAACGAATGTTTTTATATTGCGAAGTAAAAGCCACAATGATAATAAAGAGAAAACTTAAAGCTGTACAAAAAACATAAAATGTTTTATCATTAAACTTAAACTGAGTTGGTGTTAAATGAACTGGTTCTTTTTGGCTCATATAGAATGGATCGTTAGAAAGAAATATTTTTATATAAGCTAATGAACCCAAAAATAATAATAATAAAATCACAATTTTTGTATCAATAAGAAAGAAGCCCTCTGTATAAAGATTAAAAAATTTGCATAAACTTTTAAATTTTTCAAAATCAAAACTCTGCTTGTCTAACCATTTTTTATGTATACTGTTAAATGGGTTAGACAAGATAGGAAAAGGCAAAATAGCGCCTGTTAAAATTGAGATAAACGACTTGAGGATAACCATTTGAATTGATAAGATAGATACACTTGTAAAAAAAATATTAGCACAAGAGATGCCCAGACAACGAAATGATAGTGTGTTAGAACGCCAAAATAAATTGTAAGACTAAGAAAAAGATAATCCTTTAAGACTGCATTTTTATTGCGCACAATAGTAAAAATACAATAAAGTAAAAGAAGATAAAAAGCGGTAGCTAAGATATACATTCTTAAACAAAGTACGCTGTTTATTGCACCTGCACTAAACCCCCACAGCAAATTGGGCAGCAAAGCCAGATCCGGTTCGAGAATAAAACACGATAAAAAATACAATATATAACTGGCTAACACAAAGAAAAGAGTGTTTAAAATAAACCCTGGGTACATACTGAAGGAGGTTGAGAATAAAGAGTAGATACTTTGGGCTGTGTAGAGTACAAGATAGTATAGTGGAGGAACTCCTGTATCTAGTTTGGAATTTCTATAAACACGACTGTAATTAAATCTTCCATCTTTTGAGACTTTGAGAGACTTTTCAAATTCATATGAAGTTATTGGTTCATAACAACGAAAAACGTCACGTACTTTAAATCCTATATGTATTCTTAACGATACAAATTCATCACCACACAAATCTTTTTTTTTAGTGCTATAATAGAAAATAGACAAAATCTGAATAAAAATTATCACTGCAAGGATGTACAGCGGTTTTTGGTAAAAAAATGATATATTTCCGAAAAATGATTTTTTCATAAAACCCCTTGTGACCTTCCTCCAAAATTTAGACCAAATTAAAGTAAAAGGGGTTTTCTCTGTTGCCCGGGCAAGTAAGCTGTAAAAAATATTTTCTAAATCTCAAATTCAGATTTTTCGGGGAACCATTCATTCATAAAATGTTTTTGGATTTCATTATAACTTTCTAATCCTGTAATATCATTTTTATCATATGCATCGATTGATATTTGGCGAACACCGTTTATTTTCTTATACCAATGAATATCTTTATTTATAATCATACGGATATCGCCAGTCCAATCTACATTTTTAATCCAATTTTGTTCCTTGCTTTTGCTTTTAATATATTCGTGAATCGCAGAATGTTTCACCCAATATTCTCCCCTTGATTCGCCAACCAAGGCAAATAACAGATGATCCATATCTGTTGTTTTTCTAAATCTATGACTTAACATCAGTTTATAATACGGAGTTAAAAATGAATTTGTTATAGTTTTTGTAATTGATTTCAATGAATGTGGCTGTATTCCATGATATGTCGTTACAAGATCCGGCCACTCTTTGCCAGTAGCCAAATACGCCATTTGGTTACAAAAATTAATATGTAATTTGTAAGGATTGTCTTTTCTAGACTCATACGGTTTGATCCTGTAAATAGGTCGTTTGTATTCGTCAAAGAAAAAATTTTTGTCTGTTGGTAGCATAACCAGACAATCATCACATGACATCAAAAATTGCTCTGACAATCCTTTGATTTTATAAACATTTCCTTCTATCAGGTTGGAATTAAATACAGGAAGGTATTGTTTATCAATTATATCACTCGTATTTACTAATTTTATACGAGAATTAGATATGTTCAGCCATTGCGGATATTCATTGTCATCAATTATAATATAAATATTTCTGACCCAATTCATATTTTTTGCTATAGAGCGCAATGCATATTTTATTTCATCGTTCTGCAATACTCTCGCTAGTGAAAAATTTTGCTCACATTTTGCGATTTCTTTGCTCTTTTCCTTTGAAACATAGTCTTGAAACAAACGTAGTCTGGTTTCAGAACCAGATGACCACAAATACACAATATCAACTGGAAAGTCCATACAACACCCTCTCCTTCTCTTTTCTTTTATAGATAATTCATCAAGCCCTGATTTTAATTTTTCTATTACTTTTGGCATGTCAGCATTTAATATATACTTTTTAAAACTAGTCTGTACAATAGAATGTAAAGGATATTGTTCATTTTTCTCTATTGGTTTTTTATTAAACAGAAATATCAATGTTATTATTAAAATACATTCAGGAGTATTGTAGCTACAACACACAACTTCTTTAATTTATCCAAAATATATCTCCTATTATTTGTAAAGCTTTAGCCATTTAGGAACTGTAATTATTTCCTTATATCCATCTTCTTTATTGACCACAAAGGAAATATTTTAAATAAATACCAGACCAATTTATTATCTCTATACTTTAAAAATATAATAGGGATTTTATCGAACAGTTTTATTTTTCTGTTAAATAGTACACTAAACCTATTTGTTTCCCACCGCATATAAGTAGTTATATAATCTTGATTTAAGATCTCAAAATATGGAGTCATTTTGGCGTATTTCCACCATAAAATATCCATAATTCTATTTTCTCTACGGATTTTCCAAGGTTTATCCCAACCAACAAAATGGTACACAATAGGATTATAAAGCATTTGATTAACTTCTTCTTTTGACCATATTTGCTCATCTATCATTTTCTGAATAAAGGGATGAGATTTTACTAAGTATGAATTATATTTAGGTGGGAGAAAACCAATTTTATCTTTACATGTTAAGTTTATAATATCTTGATCTGGAAAGTGATACTTATTAACACAAAGATGTTCCCATTTAGTCATTAAATCTAACTCTCGCATTAATTCAAGATTCATTACCACAAAACCAGAACAAATATAGTTTCCATCTATTGGTATTTTTCTTCTAGAAATTTCTTCTTTAAGATTTGCAGTATCTTTCACACCTAGTAGTAACTTTTCTTCTATATTAATAGACATTAGAGCAGATATATCATCTAGGAATATAGTATCAGAATCAGCATAAATGATTTTTTTGATGTCCGGGAGTAAAGTTGGTAACTGCAATCGATAAAATATTGCTTTCGACCAATAATTATTTCCCCACCAGCAACCTTCACTAAACAAGTTCAAAGCCACATCAACAATTTTATATTCAAAATCATAGGTTAGTGAATTTAAATATTCTACAATTTCTGTTCGATATGCCCCATCTGGACAAATTAAATATAATTTATATCTTGTTGTTTTATTTGCATTGTACAATAGGCTACTAATAGCCACCATTGCCTGTATAAATTGATTTTCATCAAAACAAAAGGCTACGTCAACCAATACTAAACTATCTAGTAAGTTATTAATTAGGTATTCTTGTTGTTTGTTGTTTGTTGTTTGTTGTTTGTTGTTTGTTGTTTGTTGTTTGTTGTTTGTTGTTTGTTGTTTGTTGTTTGTTGTTTGTCATCGAAACATTACCAATACGAGATAGTACATCAACTACAAAAATTCAATAACATCGGGAAGGCGGGACTTGAACCCACAACCTCCTGCTCCCAAAGCAGGCGCGATAGCCAATTACGCTACTTCCCGATTTAACTACAATTGTTTAAGAATCATTTTGGCTTTTTGCAAAGCTTTGGCCCTATGGCTTATTGTATTTTTTATATCAGATGTCAACTCTGCAAAAGTTTTATTGTATTCTGGGACATAAAAAACCGGATCATATCCAAAATTATATGCTCCGCTTTCAAGATAATTAATTATACCATATATTTCACCTTTTGACAAGTATATCTGCCCAGTAGGACTGGCAATTGCAATAACTGTTCTAAACCGTGCAGTTCTTTTTTCAAATGGAACATCTATTAAAGCATTTAATAACTTCTTTATATTATCTGCAAAATTGCAGTGCTCACCTGCATATCTTGCAGTTAAAACTCCTGGCTCTCCATTTAGATAGTCAACTTCTAATCCTGTATCGTCAGCTATAACCCAACTATTAAAAAATTTCGCAGCTTCTTTGGCTTTCTTTATTGCATTTTCTTGGAGAGTTTTACCGTTTTCTATAGTTTTCGGATATTCTTTAAAAGATGTCATAGATATAACTTCAATATCTAAATCTTTTAACAATGATTTTATTTCTTCTTGTTTATATTTACTAGTCGTAGCTACTACTATTTTCTTCATCATATTTTTATCCTAAAGATTTTAAATTTTCATTTATTTTTTCTAATTTTACATTTGCTTCATTGAGTTTAGATTTGATCTTTTCCACTTCTGAGCTTGGCGCTCTTTTTATAAAATTGTCATTTTGCAATTTTATATTAACTCTTTCTATTTCTTGTTTTGCAAGGGCTAATTCTTTAGAAAGTCTCTGTCTTTCTTTCTCTATGTCTATAAGGCCTTCTAGAGGTAAAAATATTTCAAAACCGTTGGTAATAGCAATAGCAGAATTTTTTGGTCTTGCTATATTTTTTGCAAAAGTTATTGAACTTATTTTTGCAAGGTGCTTTATATAACTTTCATTTTCTTTTACAACTTTTTCTTTGTTTTCATCTAACACATTAAACAATGCCTCTATTTGGCAAGCTGGAGAAATATTCATCTCGCTTCTAATAGTTCTTAAAGAAATAATTATTTCTTGCAGAGATTTCATTTTATCAATACTGCTATTATCATTTTCTTTTTGCTCATTTAAAAGTTCGCTTTCTGCAATTATCTTTTGCTCTCCTAATATTTGCCATATTTCTGAAGTTATAAACGGCATAACAGGCGACAATAATTGCAACACATTTTTAAGAACATATACTAATATGCTAAGAACCTGTTTTCTTACTTGTATATTTTCAGACGTCATGCGTATTTTAGAAAGTTCAATGTACCAGTCACAATATTTTGTCCAAAAAAAGTCGTAAAGTTCTCTTGAAGCAGTATCTATATTATAGGACTCATAAGCTTTTTTTACTTTTAAAGACATCTCATAAAGTTCTGCTAAAATCCACTTGTCTGAAAGTTCTACAGTTCTTAAATCCTTTTCTAAATTTTCAATTCCTTCCAAATTCATTATTATAAATCTTGAAGCATTCCATATTTTGTTTGCAAAATTTCTTGCTGACAAAAACGACTCTTCTGAGATTTGCATATCTCTACCAGATGCAGCAGCACTTGCTAAAGCAAATCTTAAAGCATCCGTTCCATATTTACTCATGATTTCACGAGGATCAACTACATTCCCTAAAGATTTAGACATTTTTTTGCCATGCTTGTCTCTTACAATACCGTGAATGAACACATCTTTATATGGCACGTCTTTCATAAATTCTAACCCAAATTGCACCATTCTAGCCACCCACAAATATATAATTTCATGTCCTGTAGATAAAACTGAAGTTGGGTAAAAGTATTTTAGTTCTTCATTGTTCTGATCGTCTTGCCAACCAAAAACACTCATTGGCCACAAAGCAGAAGAAAACCAAGTGTCCAATACATCTTCGTCTTGAACAAAGTTTGTCCCATTGCAACAATTACAATGTGTTGGCTTTTCAAACGAAGCTATTGGTTTACAATTAGTCTTATTACCTTTTTCATCCACGCAATAATATACTGGTATTCGGTGTCCCCACCATAATTGGCGGCTTATGCACCAATCTCTCAAATTTTCAAGCCATAGAGTATAAGGTCTTTTCCAAGATTCTGGGTGAAAGACAGTTTTTTCTTCATTTACTGCTTCTATCGCTTTTTTAGACATTTCACTAACATTTAAAAACCACTGTTCTGACATTAAAGGTTCTATTGTTGTAGAACATCTATAACACTTACCAACTTTATGAGAATAATCTTCCACCTTTACTAAATATCCATTTTCTTCTAGCTCTTTAACTACTTTTTCCCTAGCTTCTTTTACACTTAAATTTTTATAACCTTCTGGAACATTTATCAAATTTCCATTAATATCTATTACATCTATAACTTCAAGATTATTCCTTCTTGCAATTTCATTGTCCACAGCATCACAAGAAGGCGTTACTTTAAGAGCACCTGTACCAAACGATTTATCTATACTGTAATCTGAAATTATTTTAATCTCTCTATTTACTAAAGGTAATATCACAGTTTTACCTAAAAGTTTTTTATATCTGTCATCACTAGGGTTTACTGCAACAGCAGTATCACCGAACATTGTCTCTGGCCTAGTTGTTGCTATAACAATATAGTCGTTAGAATCTTTTAGTGGGTACTTAATATGCCACAGACTACTTTTTTCATCATCGTACTCAACTTCTATATCTGAAAGCGCTGTACCACATCTTGTGCACCAATTGACAAGTCTTTTTCCTCTATATATTAAGCCTTTATTAAAAAGTTCTATAAAAGCTTTTTTTACAGCTTTAGAACGGCTTTCGTCCATGGTGAAAGCAACTCTATTCCAATCTAAACCACAACCCATCATTTTAAGTTGGCTTAATATTGTATCACCTGTTTCATTCCTCCACTGCCACATTTTTTCTAAAAACTTTTCACGACCTAAATCGTATTTATTTATACCTTCTTTTTTCAACAACTTCTCAACTACAGTTTGTGTAGCGATACCACCATGGTCAGTACCAGGCACCCATAAAGGATTGTATCCTTGAAGTTTTTTAAATCTTATTATAATATCCTGCAAAGTAGTATTTAAAGCATGTCCCATATGTAATGAGCCTGTAATATTTGCAGGAGGAATAACTATAGTAAAAGGTTTTTTGTTTTTATCCACTTTTGCTGAAAATATTTTATTTTTTACCCAATATTCGCTCCATTTTCCCTCAACTTTTTTAAAGCTATAAACTTTCTCCATCTCCATAACAAAAACCTCTTTAACTTAATTTTATTTATATGACATATCAGTAATTTAAGTATAAAAACTATTCTTAAATTATATCAAAAAAACATCTTAGGTGTATTTTTTGTATAATCTTTTTTTAAAGAGGTTTTATGAATAACAAAACAGTACTAATAACAGGTATTTCAAAAGGTATTGGGAAACATTTGGCAATTGCTTTTTCAAAAGCTGGATGGAACATATATGGTTGTTATAAAAATGATAAACCAGACTACAGTATTAAAAACTCTAAGTTTATAGAAGCAGACATAACTATTTATGATGACGTACAAAAACTAGTAACAAATAGTATAAAAGAATATGGACACATTACGTGTCTTATAAATAATGCAGGAATTTCTAGCCCTTCAACAATATTGAAGATGGATAACGATAAATGGCTTTCTGTTATAAATACCAATCTGACAGGCACGTTTTATACAACAAAAGAAGTTTTAAAAGTTATGAGTAAACAAAAAAATGGCTCTATCATAAATATAGCATCTATATGCGCGTTTAAGCATTTTATGGGAGATGCAAATTATTCTGCCTCAAAAGCTGGCCTTATTGCTTTTACAAAAAGTCTCTCGAGAGAAGCTGGACGTTCCGGAATAACAGCAAATGCTGTTTTACCTGGATTTCATCTTACAAACATGGGCAGCAATGCAAGCAATACTTATATGGAAGAAGTAAAAAAAGAAAGCGTCTTAAACACAACAACAGATATTAAAGAATTTACTGATTTTATAGTTTTTTTATCAGAACTTAAAACTGTATCTGGACAGGTCTTTAATTTCGATTCAAGATTGATATAAAAATGTATACTGACATTAAACCAGTAATCACGGGAGTAGGCATAGTTTCACCTCTAGGCATAGGTAAAGAAGAAAATTGGAAGCAACTAATAAATTGCAAGCATAATATCTTCTACAGTAAAAAATTAGATGTGCCTATTGCTATTTTGGATAATTTCAATGTAGCAGACAGTCAAAAACAGTATAAAATGGCAATATTAGCTATCAGAGAAGCACTTGAAGACGCGAACATTGCAAATTCTTTCCACAACAAAAAAATAGGGTTTTGTTTAGGCGAAAGTAAAACAAATCTATTTAATAAGCCTTTTGAATATTCTTTACTAAAAGAATTAAGCAAAACTTTTCATTTTAATGAAACTTCCTGTATGTCTGCAGCATGCGCTACAGGAACTTTAACAATTATACAAGGTTGCAAAATTATAGAAAATGGAAATTGCGACACTGTTATTTGCGGTTGCAGCGAAACTTCTATACACCCGCTATACATAGCAGGGTTTAAAAATATGGGTGTCTTAACAAAACATATACCTAGTCCTTTTGACAAAGATAGAGACGGATTTGCAATTGGCGAAGGAGCTTGTTTTGTTGTAATTGAAAGATTGGAAGATGCCGTTAAGAACAATCGTAAAATATATGCTGAAATTGAAAGTTTTTCAAATGGTATATATTCTGACAATACTTTATCTATAGGATCTCACTTAAAAATGAAGCAAATAATTAAAAAAGCTGTATCCGGACATACTCCAGACTATATACATATGCACGGAACAGCAACAAAATTGAATGATTATAATGAGAGTAAAGCTGTTTTTGAGTCTTTTAATAATGTAGACAAAATTTCTTTAAGTTCTACAAAAGCATCTACTGGACACATGCTAAGCGTGTCTGCTCTTGCTGGAACAGCATTTTCTTTACTTGCTATGAAAAATAATATTGTCCCCCCTACTTTAAATTTTAAACAAACAGACATAAACTTAAATTTGGATTATACCCCAAACAAACCAAAAACAAAAATTATTAATTCAAGTCTTATTTTATCTTTTGGGTTTGGAGGCCAATCTTGCGCCTTATTTTTAAAAAAACATAAATGTGGACAATATGCTTAACAAATTTTTATCAGAAAAAATATTAGATATAGAAAATGATGGACTTAAAAGATTTTTAAAAGACATAGATTGCTCTCCGACGTCTAAAATAAAAATTCAAGGCAAAGAGTTAATCAATTTTTCGTCTAACAATTATTTAGATCTGGCTGGCAACAAAATATTAGAAAAAAAAGCTTTGTGTATTATTGAAAAATATGGTTTGTCAGCCACTTCATCACGGCTTGTGTCCGGAAACACTTTAATACACAAAAAATTAGAAGAAAATTTGGCTTTATTTAAAAGCAAACAGGCATGCCTTGTATATCCAAGCGGATATCAAACAAATTTAGGCGTTATAAGCGCTTTAATGTCATATCAAAAAGATGCCTGCATAATAATGGATAAATTAAATCATGCTTCATTATGGGACGGAGCAAAACTATCAGGAGTTAGAATCTTTGTTTACCAACATTGCGATATGAACTCTCTTGAAAAAGTTCTTAAAAGAACTAGAAATTATAAATTCAAACTAGTAGTTACTGAATCTTTATTCTCGATGGACGGTGACATTACTCCAATGGATGAATTTGTAAACCTTTGCCAACAATATGAAGCTATAAGCACGATAGACGAAGCTCACTCTACAGGCATTTTTGGGGATCAAGGGAAAGGTCTTGCTAACAGTTTTGGAGTTGCAGATAAAATAGACATTGCTATAGGCACTCTTTCAAAAGCTTTTGCGCTACAGGGCGGTTTTGTGTGCGGATCCAAAACGCTGATAGATTTTTTAATAAACAAGAGCAGAGCTTTTATATACACAACTGCAATTTCGCCATTTTTAGCAGCTATGACCATAGAATCTTTAAAAATTATAAAAGAAAGTGATAACGCTAGAGCTCATCTTTATAATATTTCAAAAATTTTGAAAAATAAATTAAAAGATTTAGGGCTTGACATTGGTAAGTCTGAATCTCAAATAATACCAATCATAACAGGAACAATTGAAGAAGCGGAAAAACTATCATCTCAACTTTTAAAAAATAATATTTACGCTCCTTCGATTAAACCGCCAACTGTTCCAAAAGATAAAGCAAGGATACGAGTATCTTTAACTTCCGGGCATAGTGTTAAAGACATAGATCTTTTAATAAATTCATTAAAATAACAGTTAAAATTGACTAAATATCAAAAATTATATATAAATAGCTATTATATTGGCTGATTTCGTTATAAATCTGCCAATATATTTGTCAGATTTAACTTAAGGAGGACAAGTGCTTTTAAAAAGAGAATTACAAGATATTATTGAAAAATGGTTATTTAAAGATAAAATAGTATTAATTTATGGAGCGCGTCAGGTAGGGAAAACCACTCTTTGTAAACAAATTCTAAAAAAATATTCTACAACAAAAAAGACTGCATACTTTAATTGTGAGTCACTTGAAGTAAAAACTGCATTCGAAACTACTAGCAAAAATTTATTGTGCATGGCTTTAGATAATAAAGAACTTGTAGTATTAGATGAAGCTCAAAATATAAATAACATAGGCCTAACATTAAAAATAATTCATGACGTTTTTCCGAACATATGTGTAATTGCAAGCGGTTCTTCAAGTTTTGACTTAATAAATCAAGTAGGAGCACCACTAACTGGAAGATCTGTCCCATTTATATTGTATCCTTTTTCTGTAAAAGAGATTAAAAATAATTTCGGTTTTACAGAAACTATAGGCAAACTTAACGAAATGTTACTTACCGGAGCATATCCTAGTATTTTGGGAATCTCAGAAAGTTTAGCTCAAGAAAGCTTGTCAATAATGGCAGGTAATTACTTATACAAAGATGTTTTAACTTTTGAAAAACTTAAAAATTCAAATAAACTATTAGAACTTTTACAACTACTAGCATTACAAATTGGTAAAGAGGTTTCTTATTCTGAAATAGGACAAAGGCTTGGCATGAGTCATTCAACTGTCTCAAAATATATAGATTTACTAGAAAAATGTTTTATAATTTTTAAGTTGCGTTCTTTCTCAAAAAATCCGCGTAAAGAAATATCCAAATCTATTAAGATTTTCTTTTATGACTTAGGTATAAGGAATGCTCTTATACAAACTTTTACCCCTTTAAACCTTAGAACTGACATAGGAGCTCTATGGGAAAACTTTTGTATTGTTGAACGTAAAAAACTGAATAATAATCTTCAAAAAAGAGTTAATCAATTTTTTTATAGAACCTTTACAGGAGAAGAAATAGATTATATAGAAGAATATAACGGTACCATGGAAGGATATGAGTTTAAATACAGCAAATATAAAATAAAACAACCAAAAAAATTTATTTCAAATCATGCTCTATCAGATATCAAATGCATCAACAAAGGAAACTGGTTTGAATTCCTTATATAAGTTATAATTAAATTCTAAAATCTTAATATATATGGCTACTTAACATTTATAGTAATATCATTCAAATACGATTTAGGAAACATTTTTAAAAACTGTGCTTTCTCATTAAAGTTTTTCATATCACATAAATATTGATTTGTCACAAGAATATGTCTGTCATACATGCTTGTTTTTTCTATTACGTTTATCCCATTTATTGTCTGTTTCCCTAATTCATAATCAACTATTAAAAATACTTTGCTCTTGTCTTCTATTGAATTTATATATTCTATTGCTTTCATTCCCTTTGTGAAATATTTAACTTCTATATCTCCTTCATATTCCTTAA